>NZ_JBGBPT010000060.1:0-56223 GCF_041106355.1 Streptomyces sp. BF23-19
GCCTCAAACGCCGGCGAGGCTGGACGTGGCGGGGCCGGGAGGGGGTCAGCTTTCCGTGCGGTACATCAGGTCCACCTCGTGGGTGGTGAAGCCGAGGCCCTCGTACACCGCCAGGGCCGCCGGGTTGTCGGCGTCCACGTAGAGCATGGCCGTCGGCAGGCCCTGGGCCGCCAGGTGGCGCAGGCCGATCGCGGTGAGGGCCTTGCCGAGGCCGCCGCCCTGGGCGCCGGGGCGGACGCCGACCACGTAGACCTCGCCGAGCTGCTCGGCCGCGTGGACCTTCGTCCAGTGGAAGCCGACGAGCTCGCCGTCGCGTTCCGCGAGGAAGAAGCCCTTGGGGTCGAACCACGGCTGCGCGATCCGGTCGTCCAGGTCGCGCTGCGTCAGCGAGCCCTGCTCGGGGTGATGGGCGAAGGCGGCCGCGTTCGCCGTGAGCCAGGCCGCGTCGTCGGCGCCGGGCACGAAGGTCCGTACGGTCACCCCGGGCGGGAGCACCGGCTCCGGCAGCGGGGCCCCGTCGGCCAGCGGCCGGCGCAGCTGGCGCAGCTCGCGGAAGAGGGTCAGGCCGAGCACCTGCGCGAGGTGCCGGGCGGCGGACTTGCCGCCGTGCGCCCAGACCCGCAGGCGCTTGCCGGAGGCGGCCAGCAGGGCGGTACCCATGGCCCGCCCGTGGCCGCGCCCGCGCAGGGCCGGGTGCACGACGAGTTCGGCGGCCGGGGCCTCCACCGGGTCGGTGTCCTCCAGCTGCCCGTAGGCGGAGAGCCGGCCGCCCTCGGTGAGCAGGAAGTGCCGGATTCCCTCGCGCGGCCCCCCGCGCAGCTGGAGCCGGCCCTGTTCGGACACGGCGGTGGTGCCGTCCGTACGTGCGGCGTCCTCGATGAGGTCGAGTACGGCGCTCGCCTGTTCCTCCGTCAGCTCGTCGAGGGTCTGAATCTGCCGTCCCGGCTCCAGGGCCGCTGCTGCGTCAGTCATGACACGAGCGTACGACCGCCGTGGGGAGGGGTGGAGTGCGGGCGCGTGGTCGGTGCTTCTTCTGCGCGTAACCAACGCGATACCGCTACCCCCTGGTAGAGCTACGCGCGTTGACCTTAGGCTTCGGCGGACCTCCCAAGTCTTACCGCTGTCACATAAGGGGATTAAATGCCAGCGACGCCACAACGGCACCGCCGAACCCGCCGGTTGACCCTCGCCGCTCTCGCCGTCACGGCCGGGGCCGGGGCGATGGTCGCGGCCGCACTTCCGGCCGGTGCCGCGAGTGGTGGCGGTGCGGCCAAGAGCCGGACCGTCGACGTGCAGATGCTGTCGTTCAACGACTTCCACGGCACCCTGGAGCCCCCGCAGGGCTCCTCCGGCACCGTGACCGAGCGTCAGGCCGACGGCACCACCAAAGCCATACCCGCGGGTGGTGTCGAGTACCTGGCGACCAGCCTGCGCGAGGCCCGCAAGGGCCACGAGTACTCCGTCACGGCCGCGGCCGGTGACATGATCGGCGGCAGCCCGATGCTGTCCGGGCTCTTCCACGACGAGCCGAGCATCGAGGCGCTGAACAAGATCGGCCTGGACGTCTCCAGCGTCGGCAACCACGAGTTCGACGAGGGCAAGACCGAGCTGCGCCGCATGGGTTACGGCGGCTGCCACCCGGTCGAGGGCTGCTTCGAGTACGGCAAGGACTTCACCGGCGCCGAATTCCAGTACCTCGCGGCCAACGTCACGGACGAGAAGACCAAGCGTCCGCTGATGTCGCCCACCTTCATCTGGAAGAAGGGGGACGTGAAGATCGGCTTCATCGGCGTCACCCTGGAGGGCACTCCGGACGTCGTGACCGCCGAGGGGGTCAAGGGCCTCAAGTTCGGCGACGAGGTCGAGACGATCAACAAGTACGCCGCCGAGCTGAACAAGCAGGGCGTGAAGTCGATCGTGGCGCTGATCCACGAGGGCGGCCTGCCCGCCAACGGCGCGTACAACTACGACTGTGACGTCCCGGGCGCCGGCGCCGGCATCTCGGGCGCGATCGTGGACATCGCCAAGAACGTGGACTCCAAGGTCGACGCGCTGGTCACCGGTCACACGCACCAGGCCTACGCCTGCAACATCCCCGACCCGGCGGGCAACCCGCGTACGGTGACGTCGGCCGCCTCCATCGGCCGCCTGTTCACCGACACCACCCTCACCTACGACCGGCAGACCAAGGACATCGTCCGTACGCCGGTCACCTCGCCGAAGCCGGTGAACAAGGTCGTGGGCCGGGAGCAGCCGAAGGCCCCGGACATGACCGAGCTGATCGACCGTTGGAAGGCGCTGGCGGCCCCGATCGCCAACCGTCCGCAGGGCTTCATCTCGGCCGACATCCCCGGCCGCGGTTCCGAGGCGCCCGAGAAGCCGCTCGGCGACCTGATCGCCGACGCGCAGCTCGAAGCGCTCGCCCCGGCGGACAAGGGCGGCGCGCAGCTGGCCGTCATGAACCCGGGCGGTATCCGCTCGGACCTCGCCTACAAGGCCTCGGGTGACGAGGGCGACGGTGTCGTGACGTACGGCGAGTCCTTCACGGTCCAGCCGTTCACCAACATGATGAACATCGTGGACCTGACCGGCGCGCAGCTGATCACCGCGCTCCAGCAGCAGGTCAGCGGTCCGGTCAACGGGCCCAACCCGAAGATCCTGCAGGTGTCGAAGGGCTTCACCTACACCCTGGACATGACCAAGGCGGGCGCGGACCGCATCGTCGTGGACTCGGTGAAGCTGAACGGCGTGCCGCTCGAGTCCGCGAAGACCTACCGGGTCGCGATGAACGAGTTCCTCGCGGGCGGCGGTGACGGATTCACCGTCCTGAAGGAGCACAAGAACAAGCTCGTGGGCGCGTCCGACCTGGACTGCTTCAACGCCTACCTGACGAAGAACTCCTCGGCGGCGGCCCCGATCGCCCCGCCGGCGGCGAACCGGATCACCGTCATCAAGTAACACCCGAAGTAGCACGCGCGTACAGCACGCCCGGAGGGGGCGGTGGGCCGACCGGCCCGCCGCCCCCTCCGGCGTTCGCCCCGCACCCCCGTGGCGGGGCGGCCGCCTCACAGGGTCGCGAGGAACGTCCCGACGGCGTCGTCGACGCCCTGGGGGTCGGTGAAGGGCACGAAGTGGTCGCCGTTCAGGGGGGTGTACGAGGTCTTGGGGCGGCGCGCGACCATCGCGTCGGCGATGTCCTGGCGCAGGGCCTGGCTGTGGGTCGCGTGGATCAGTAGGGCCGGGCAGGTGCTCGCGAGCCAGGCGTCCCAGTGGTCGCCCCGGCAGGCCTCGATGGAGTCGAGCATGTCCTGAGGGTGGAACGGCAGCCGCCAGCCCTCGCCGGAGGGGAGCGGGCGCAGGGCCTGCTCGACGAACTGGGCCCCCACCGGCCCGGCGGCTTCGAGGAGTTCCTCGCGGGTGGCGGCGGTGTATCGCATGCCGCGCAGGAAGTCGAAGAGGGGGCCCTCGGTGGTGGGCCGGATCTCGACGGTGGCGTCGATGTCGATGAGTGCGGAGATCCGGTCGGGGTGGGCGGCGGCGAGGTGGTAGGCGTTGAGGCCGCCGAGGGAGTAGCCGAGGAGGGCCACGGGGGCGTCCAGGCCGAGGTGGTCGAGGAGGGCGACGGCGTCGCAGACGTAGCCCTCGCGGCGGTGGTGCGGGGCCCGATCGGAGCTGCCGTGGCCGCGCTGGTCGGGGGCGATGACCCGCCAGGCGTCGCCGAGGTGCGCGGCGAGTCCGGCGAAGGCGAGGCCCTCGGACAGGCCGCCGTGCAGGGCGAGGAGCGGGCGGCCCGAGCCGCCGGAGTCCACGTAGGACAGGGTGCGGTCGTCGATCTTCATCTCGTGGCGCTGCATGGTGGTTCTCCCCGTTTCGTCGATCTTCTGATCTGCCGATTCCTGAAGCCTGCCAGGATTTGGGCGCACGCGCAATACACATGTGTAGGGCGCTTGCCCAAAAGAGGTGGCGGCTACGATCCCCGCATGGGAAATCGCGAGGACCTGCTGGCCGGAGCCCGGCACTGCCTGGAGGAGAAGGGCTACCTGCGCACGACCGTGCGCGACATCGCCACGGCCTCGGGGGTGAGCATGGCCGCGATCGGCTATCACTTCGGGTCCCGGGAGGCCCTCCTCAACCAGGCGCTGTTCGCCGCCATGGAGGAGTGGGCCGCGGGGTCCGGCCGGCTCACCGGTGAGGGGGAGACCGCCGGGGAACGTTACGCCGACACCTGGGACCGCAAGATCCGCGACTTCGGTGAGACGCGCTGGCTCTGGCTGGCGTCCGTCGAGGCCTTCGTCCACGCGCAGTCCTCGCCCGAGTTGCTCGCGATCCTCGCCGAGGGGCAGCGGCGCAACCGCCGGATGGTGGCGGCGGCCCTGCGCGGGGTGCCCCAGGAGGAGGTGTCCGAGGCGGACGTACGGGCTCTCGGGTCGATGCACATCGCGCTGCTCAGCGGGGTGATGGTGCAGACCCTGACCGATCCGGAGCAGGCGCCCGACGGTCGCGAGCTGCTCCAGGGGCTGCGGTCCATGGTCGAGTTGCTCGAAAGCTGACCCCTACCGACAGGTAGTAAAGCTGACGTGTGCACGCCATAATCCGGCCATCACCGGGTCGGCGAAGGGGCGGGCATGGGCATCGGCATGGGCATCGGCATCGGCACAAGCGTGGGCACGGGCACAGGCACGGGCACGGGCATGGACCGGCGGGCCTTCCTGGTCGGAGCGCTGGCCGCGGGCGCGGCCCTCGGACTGGCGGCCGCACCCGCCTCGGCCGCGACGCTCGGCACCCAGGACTGGATGGCCGGCCTCGGCGACTCCACCGCCCTCCAGCGCATGACCATCCCCGGCACCCACGACTCCGGCGCCACCAAGGGCGGCCTCTACGTCGCCTGCCAGAACACCTCGATCGCCCAGCAGCTCGACTCCGGGATCCGCTTCCTCGACGTCCGCTGCCGGGTCACCGGCGGCTCCTTCGCCATCCACCACGGGTCCTTCTTCCAGGACCTGATGTTCGGGGACGTCATGGTCGCCTGCTGGAACTTCCTCGCCGCGCACCCCTCCGAGACCGTCCTGATGCGCGTCAAGCAGGAGTACTCCGGGGAGAGCGACGCCACCTTCCGCGCCGTCTTCGACGACTACCTGGACAACCGCGGCTGGCGGCCCCTGTTCCGGATCGCCGACTCCCTGCCCACCCTCGGACAGGCCCGCGGCAAGATCGTCCTGCTCGCCGACAACGGCGGCCTGCCCGGCCTGCGCTACGGCGACGGCAACGTCTTCGACATCCAGGACGACTACAACACGGAGCCCTTCGCCAAGCGCGGCCGGATCGAGAACCACTTCCGCAAGGCCGTCCAGCAGCCCGGCAAGCTCTTCGTGAACTACGTCAGCACCTCCGCCTACATGCCGCCGCGCTGGAACTCCGACCGCCTGAACCCGCAGGTCCACGGCTTCGTCGACGGCGGGGAGATGGCCGGCCGGACCGGCCTCGGCGTCGTCCCGATGGACTTCCCGAACACCCGCTCCGGCCTGGTCACCTCACTGATCCGGCACAACTGACGGATCGGACGGCGGCGGCGTCGGCGCCCCCGGGATGCGGAGCACCGCCTCCGTGCCCGGGCCCCCGTCGGCCGCCGCCCGCAGCTCGGCGCTGCCGCCCGCACGCGCCGCCGTACGGGCCACGATCGACAGGCCCAGCCCGCTGCCGGGCAGGGCGCGGGCCGACGGGGACCGCCAGAACCGCTCGAAGACGTGCGGCAGGTCCTCGGCCGGGATGCCCGGACCGTGGTCCCGTACGGTCAGCCGGCCCGCCCGCAGCGACACCTCGACGGTGCCGCCCGGCGGACTGAACTTCACCGCGTTGTCCAGGACGTTGACGATCGCACGCTCCAGCGCCGCCGCCTCGCCCCGGACGTACCAGGGCCGCAGGTCCGAGTCGAAGCGGAGCTCCGGACCGCGCAGCCGGGCCCGGGACAGCGCCGCCCCGGCGATCTCGTGCAGGGCGACCACCCCGAGCGGGCCGGGGGAGGCCGCGTCCGGCCGGGACAGCTCCTGCAGGTCGCCGATCAGCGAGGCCAGCTCCGTCATCTGCGCCTTGACCGAGGCCAACAGCTCCCGCCGGTCGTCGGGCGGGATGGCCCGGCCGGTCTCCTCGCTGCGGGCGAGCAGCTCGATGTTGGTGCGCAACGAGGTCAGCGGGGTGCGCAGCTCGTGGCCGGCGTCCGCGATCAGTTGGGCCTGCCGCTCCTGGGAGGAGGCGAGGGCCGCCGTCATCGAGTTGAAGGACCGCGACAGGCGGGCGATCTCGTCGTCCCCCTCGTCGGGGATCCGTACGGTCAGGTCCTCGGTCCGGGCGATGTGCTCGACGGCGTCGGTCAGTTCGTCGACCGGCTGCAGTCCCGTACGGGCCACCCACAGGCCGGCGGCGCCCGCGCCGACGACCCCGATGCCGCAGACCAGGAGCAGTACCCAGGCCAGGGTGGACAGGGGCTTGTCGATGTCGGCGAGCGGCTTGGCCACGGACAGCGCGGCGGGCTGACTGCCCACGAGGGCGGGCTGCGTGTACACGCGGACGGGGATGCCGTTGGAGGTGGTCGCGTCGTAGAGCACGGGGCCCCGGCGCCGCTGGGCGACCTCCAGGTCGATCGCGGTGACCTTCAGGGTGTTGTTGCCGTCGACCCAGCAGTGGCCGCCGTCCTGCAGCACGATCTGCACCTGGGCGCTGAGGTTGTTGGCCGCCTGGTCCGGCAGGGGCGGGCCGGGGACGCAGCGCAGCTTGGCGTAGACCTGGTTGGCCTGGGCCGCGGCGTCGGTGGCGCGCAGCGAGCTGTCCAGCTGTTCGCTCAGCTGGGTGCGGACCATCACCCAGGACACCGCCGCCACGCCCGCGACCGCGAGCGCCACCGCCACCGTGACCAGCAGGGCGAGGCGGGAGCGCAGCGGGAGTGCGCGGAATCTGGCCGTCGGGCTCACTCCGGCCCGCTCTCGCCGGCGCGCAGGGCGTAGCCGACCCCGCGCACGGTGTGGACGAGGCGCGGCTCGCCGCCGGCCTCGGTCTTGCGGCGCAGGTACATCACGTACACGTCCAGGGAGTTGGAGCTGGGTTCGAAGTCGAAGCCCCAGACGGTCTTGAGGATCTGCTCGCGGGTCAGGACCTGGCGGGGGTGCGCGAGGAACATCTCCAGCAGGGTGAACTCGGTCCGGGTCAGCTCCACCGGCCGCCCGGCCCGGGTGACCTCCCGGGTCGCGAGGTCCATGCGCAGGTCGGCGAAGGTCAGGGCGTCCTCGTGGCCCCCGCCGGCGGCCTGCGGGGCGGTGTAGGAGCTGCGGCGCAGCAGGGCGCGGACCCGGGCGAAGAGCTCGTCGAGTTCGAACGGCTTGACGAGGTAGTCGTCGGCGCCCGCGTCGAGGCCGGTGACGCGGTCGCCGACGGTGTCGCGGGCGGTGAGCATCAGGATCGGTGTCACGCTGCCGGAGCCCCGCAGCCGGCGGGCGGCCGTCAGCCCGTCCATCCGGGGCATCTGGATGTCCAGGACGATCAGGTCGGGGGCGTACGAGGCCGCCCGGTCGAGGGCGTCGAGCCCGTCGACGGCCGTCTGCACGGCGTACCCCTCGAAGGCGAGACTGCGGCGCAGGGCCTCGCGTACGGCCGGTTCGTCGTCGACGACGAGGATCCGCGCTTCGCCTTCGGCGGGGTTCATGGATGGGTCTCCCGGAGGTGGTGGTCGGCCGTGGAGTGCGGCACGGGACGGCGCCTCCAGCCTCGCACGGGTGGGTCAGAAGCTGGTGCCGAAGCCGTCCGCGGCGGAGCCGGAGCCGGAGTCCGTGTCGGAGGAGCCCGCGCCGCCGGGGCCGCCCTTGCGCAGGGAGTCCAGGTCGGCCTTGATCGTGTCGACCGGGATGGCGAAGCCGAGGCCGACGCTGCCGGCGGCCGAGTTGCCGGAGGCGGGGGAGTAGATCGCGGAGGGCATGCCCACGATGCGGCCGTTCATGTCGACGAGGGCGCCGCCGGAGTTGCCCGGGTTGAGGGAGGCGTCCGTCTGGAGGGCCTTGTACGAGGTGGTGTCGGAGCCGGTGTTCCCGTTGAACTGGCGGCCGCCGAAGGAGAACGGCCAGCTGTCCTCGCCCTGCTGTCGGCCCTGCGGGGACTGCTGCTCCGACTTCGGCACCTTCACCTCGCGGTTCAGCGCGGAGACGATGCCGCTGGTGACGGTGCCGGTGAGGCCGTCGGGGGAGCCGATGGCGACGACCTGGTCGCCGACCTTGACGCCGCCGGAGTCGCCGAGCGTGGCGGGCTTCAGCCCGGAGGCGCCCTGGAGCTTGATCAGCGCCAGGTCCTTGGCGGGGTCGGTGCCCACGATCTTGGCGGGGTACTTCTTGCCGTCGCTCATCGTCACCTGGACCTCGGCGGCGCCGTTCACCACGTGGTTGTTGGTGACGATCTCGCCGTCGGCGGTGAGGACGATGCCGGAGCCGGTGCCCTGGCCGGAGCCGGTACGGACGTCGATGCGCACGACCGAGGGGCTGACCTGCTCGGCGACTCCGGCGACGGTGCCGGAGCTGGACTGCGAGACGGTGGTGCCGTCGACCCCGCCGGTGGTGCCGGCCTGCCGGTCCATCAGCTGCTCGACCGCGGCCGCCGTGCCGCCGCCGACCAGGGCCGCGGCGAGCGCCACGGCGGCCAGCAGGGCGACGGGCCGCTTGGCACGGGGCGCGGGGGCGGCGGCGTGGGCGGGACCGTGAGGGCCGCCGCCCTCGTACCCGCCGCCTTCGCCGGTGCCGTACCCGCCGCCTTCGCCGGTGCCGCCGTACCCGCCGCCTTCACCGGTGCCGCCGTACCCGCCGCCTTCGCCGGTGCCGCCCGCGCCCGCCGGGACCGTCTCGCCCCGGATGACCGGCGGCTGCGGCTGGTGCGCCTCGTGCCAACCGGGTGCGGCCGGCGGGTACGAGGGCGGCGGCGGGTAGGCCGCCGCCTCTGCGCCGGCCGCGGGGTACGCGCCGAACGGCGCGTGCTGGGCCGGGCTGTTCTCCTGCGGGTACTCGCCTTCGCGGCGGAAGCTGTCGGTCATGACACAGACTCTGACCGCCGATCATGAGAGCTTCCTGAGTCAGGCCTGAGAAGCCCGACAGAACCGGGTACGAGCGACATGAGAACCGGCCTTGACCCTCGACCTGGTGGAGGTCCCAGAGTCACGGGTGTGGAGAGCGAGATGCACAGCATTGGCGAGATGGGCCGCGACAGCGGGCTGGGCGTGAGCGCGCTGCGCTTCTACGACCGGGCGGGCGTCCTGCCGCCCGCCCGGGTGGATCCGGCGACCGGATACCGCTGGTACGCGCCCGAACAGCTCGACGAGGCCCGGCTGCTGGCCCGGCTCCGGCAGGCGGGGATGCCGCTCGCGGACATCCGGCTGGTGCTGGCGGCCTGGTCCGGCGGGGACACCGGCCTGGTGCCCCGGCTGCTGGACGGGCACCTGCGACGGCTCGAACGCGAGCTGGCCGATGCGCGCGGCGCGCTCTCCGCGGTACGCGCGCGACTCGGACACAAGGAGAGCACCATGACCACCACCACCCGCACCACCCGGCTGACCGTGCCCGCCGGGGAGTTCGCGGCCGCACTGGACTGCGTACGCTTCGCCGTCGGGACCGACCCCGAGCTGCCGGTGCTCGGCGGGATCCTCTTCGACGTGGAGGAGACGGACCTGCACGTCGTGGCCACCGACCGCTACCGGATGGCCGTGGCCCGCGCCTCGACCACCGGCCACGGCGGCGAGCGGATCCAGCTCACCGTGCCCGCCCCGCTCGTGGACGCCATGCGGGCCCTGCTGACCGACGACAGCCCGGCCCTGCTCACCGTGGACGGGGACGGGATCGAGCTGGAGACGCAGGGCCGCCGGGTCGCCGGGCAGGTCCTGGGCGAAGAGTTCCCCGACTACCGCCGTCTGACCAGGCTCCCCGAGGGCCGCCGCATCCCGCTGGACGTGCCGGCCCTGCGCAAGGCCCTCGGCGGGCAGGACGGCGAAAGGTGCGCCCTCGTCCTGACCGATACCGTGACCGTCGCCGACGAGGCCGACGAAACCGGCGCGTCCGGCATCGGGTCCGGCCACGGCTCCGCCGTCGCCGGGGACCTGGTCGGGGTCAACCCCGTCTTCCTTCTCGACGCGCTCGCCGTCGGGGACGACGACATGCTGCTGGAGTACGTGGGCCCCAAGGCCCCGCTGGTGCTCCTGCGCCCCGACACCGAGGACGCCTACTCCCTGCTGATGCCGTGCACGCTCGACGCGTGACCTGAGCTCAGCGGCAGCCGCAGGAGCGGCGGATCACCAGCGCCGACGGGAACTGCTTCAGCCGTTCCCGTCGGGAGCCGGCCACGCGCAGGCCGTCGTCCAGGACCAGGTCCACGGCCGCGCGGGCCATCGCCGGGCGGTCCGAGGCGATCGTGGTCAGCGGCGGGTCGGTGAGGGCGGCTTCCTTGACGTCGTCGAAGCCCGCGACGGCCAGTTCCCCGGGCACGTCGATGCGCAGCTCGCGCGCGGCGCGCAGCACACCGATGGCCTGGTCGTCCGTGGCGCAGAAGATGGCCGTCGGCCGATCGGGCCGCGCCAGGACCTCCAGGGCGACCGTGTAGGCGTCGTAGCGGTTGTACGGGGCCTCGATGAGCCGGCCCTCCACCGAGCGGCCGGCCTCCTGCATGGCCCGCCGCCAGCCCTCGACGTGGTCGGCCACCGGGTCGCCGACGGACGGGGTGTTCTCGACGCCGCCGATGCAGGCCACGTACTCGTGCCCGTGCTCCAGCAGGTGGCGGGTGGCGAGCTGGGCGCCGCCGATGTCGTCGGTGACGACGGCGACGTCGTCGATCGCCTCCGGACGCTCGTGCAGCAGCACGATCCGGGCGTCCCAGGCCTCGATCTCCGACGCCGCGCGCTCGCTCATGCCCTGGCTGACGAGGATCAGGCCCGAGACCCGCATGCCGAGGAAGGCGCGCAGGTAGTGGACCTCGCGCTCGTCCCGGTAGTCGGAGTTGCCGACCAGCACCATCTTCCCGCGCTCGGCCGCGGCCTGTTCGACCGCGTGCGCCATCTCCGCGAAGAAGGGCTGCCGGGCGTCCGGGACGATCATGCCTATGAGGTCGGTGCGCCGCGAGGCCATCGCCTGGGCGACCCGGTCCGGGCGGTAGCCCAGGTCCTTGATCGCGGCGAGGACACGCTCGCGCGTGGCCGGGGCAACCGGCCGGGGTCCGTTGTTGATGACGTAGCTCACGACGGCGGTAGACGTACCCGCAAGTCGTGCAACGTCATCCCGCGTCACCTTGGCCACGCGCGGCAGTCTACGCGGGGTGACCTACCTCTGGGCAGGGCGTCCGGCCGAGTGGATGCTCACAGCGTCCTCGGCCGATCGGGTGACGGCCGGAGCCGTCTGCGCGGCGGTCTGGGCCGCTGCCTTGGCGGCCGCCTGGGCAGCGGCTTCCGCCGCCGCCCGCTCGACCTTCTCCGGCGTGACGAAGCGGTAGCCGACGTTGCGGACCGTGCCGATCAGGGACTCGTGCTCGGGGCCGAGCTTGGCGCGCAGCCGTCGTACGTGCACGTCGACGGTCCGGGTGCCGCCGAAGTAGTCGTAGCCCCAGACCTCCTGCAGCAGCTGGGCGCGGGTGAAGACCCGGCCCGGGTGCTGGGCGAGGTACTTGAGCAGCTCGAACTCCTTGAAGGTGAGGTCCAGGACGCGCCCCTTGAGCTTGGCGGAGTACGTGGCCTCGTCCACCGACAGGTCGCCGTTGCGGATCTCCATCGGGGAGTCGTCCGAGCCCAGCTGCTGGCGGCCGGTGGCCAGCCGCAGCCGCGCCTCGACCTCGGCCGGGCCCGCGGTGTCCAGCAGGACGTCGTCGATGCCCCAGTCGGCGGTGACGGCCGCCAGGCCGCCCTCGGTGACGACCAGGATCAGCGGACAGCCGGGTCCGGTGGAGCGCAGGAGCTGGCACAGCGACCGCACCTGCGGCAGGTCGCGGCGGCCGTCCACGAGGATGACATCGGCTCCCGGGGTGTCCACCAGGGCGGGGCCCTCGGCCGGGGCGACCCGGACGCTGTGCAGCAGCAGGCCGAGGGCGGGCAGCACCTCGGTGGACGGCTGCAGGGCGTTGGTGAGCAGCAGGAGTGAGCTCACGACCGACCACCTGCCCGGGTCGGACGGTGGTGCACGGTTCGCTGGTCCATCACGTCGGTTCCTCCTCGGTCCCGTCGAGGACATGCGCGGTACTGCTTCGTACGTCTTGCCCGGCGTCCCGCGGCCCCCGCGCCCTGGGGTCCGCATGGATACCACTGTTCTCGGTTCGTTCAACGTGCTGAAAGCACAAAAGGACCCGGGGGCAACGTTGCCCGGATCCTCTCGCCAAGCAGAATAGCCCACCCGTCGATGCGTGGCCGAGGCCTCTTCCGCTTCCACTTCTGTGGTTCATGCCACGCTCCGGCCCTGCGTAAGCCCAGGATTCACCGGATCGGGGGCCCGCCGAGCGGTACCTGGGGGCCACCGGGCGCACACCCGGCGCGTCGGGGCACGCCGGGGTCGGCCGCGGGAGGGGCCATCATGGAGGCCGACGGTAGAGAGCCGACGATAGGAGCTGCAGTGGCAACCGGAACCATCCGCTACTGGGCGGCGGCCAAGGCCGCGGCCAAGACGGCGGAGGAGCCGTACTCGGCGGGCACACTCGCCGAGGCGCTCGACGCCGTGCGGGAGCGCCACCCCGGGGAGCTGACCCGGGTCCTGCTGCGCTGCTCCTTCCTCGTGAACGACGAGCCTGTGGGCAAGCGCCCGCATGATTCCGTCCCGCTGACCGAGGGGGGCACCGTCGAGGTGCTCCCGCCGTTCGCGGGCGGGTGAGCGGGAGCCGATGAGTACGCCTGAGGAACAGCAGCGCCGGCAGTACGCGCAGCAGCACCAGCAGCAGCACCAGCAGCACCAGCACCAGCAGCAGGAACAGCAGGAGGACCCGTACGGGACCCAGACCTGGCAGTCCGACACCTGGGACACCAGCTACCAGCCGGTGCATCCGCCGCTGGGCGCGGTGCCCGGGCAGCCGGCGGCGCCCGAGGGCTGGTTCCGCGACGAGGCTCCGGCGGCCCCCGTGACACCGGCCGCCCCGGGCCCCTGGCCGGACGGCTCCGCCTCCGCCGCCGGTGGCTACGCACCCGCCCCGGCACCGACCCCGGGCCCGTACCAGCAGCCGGCGGCTCCGGAGAGCTGGTACCGCGACGAGGTCCAGGCCCCGGCTCCCGCACCGGCTCCCGTGCAGGACTGGCCGCAGGGCGCCGAGACGGCCTACCTGCCGCCGTACCCGGGCCCCGAGCAGCAGCACCAGCCGCAGCAGCCCCAGCAGCAGCCGGTGGCTCCGGAGGGCTGGTTCCGCGACGAGGTCCAGGCCCAGGCCCCGGCTCCGGTCCAGGACTGGCCGCAGGGCGCCGAGACGGCCTACCTGCCGCCGTACCCCGGCCCCGAGCACGACCAGCAGCACCAACCCCAGCCGCAGCACCAGCAGCCGCCGGCGGTCGAGGAGACCGCGTACCTGCCGCCGGTGGCCGACGTGTCCGCCGCCGAGCGGACCGCCTACCTCCCGCCGCAGCCGGCCGCCGCCACCGCGGGCGAGGCCCCGGGCAAGGCTCCGGCCGAGGCCCCGGGCGAGCCGCTGGAGATCACCTCCTGGTCCCCGCCCACCCTCGCCGGCAACACCCTGCGCGCCGTCGACCCCGCCCAGGCGCGCGCCGAGGGCCGGTCGCCGATCATCGACCCCGGCCCGCAGTCCGCGATACTGACCGCCGTCCTCGGGCTGCTGCTCGCCGTGGCCGCCGCCCTCGGGCAGTACGCCCTGCTCCTGCCGCTGATCGCCCTGCAGGGCCTCACTGCGGCCGGCTGGTTCCGCCTCAACGGGATGTGGCCCGCCCGTCAGGGCATCGCCCTCGCCTTCGCCGGAGCCCTCGCCGCCGACGTGGCCGTGCTCGCCGTCGACCCCTCGTACGGGCCCGGCGCGATCGTCGGGACCCTGGGCGCCTGGGTGCTGCTCACGCTCGTCCTGCAGTTGCGCAGCCACGCCGATCCCGACGAGCGGATGTACGGGCTGATGGCCTCGGTGGCCTCGGCCGCCCTCGCCATCATCTGCGCCGGCTACCTCGCGGCCGACTCCGCCGCCGCCACGGTCGGCGCCGCGGCCGTCGCGGTCGCCGTCTTCGCCCGGGCGCTGCCGCTGCCCACCGCCCCCTCGGTCGGTGTCTCGCTGGCCGCGGCCGCCGGCGCCGGCATCGCGGTCGGCGGGCTGACCTCGGTCGGTACGGGCGGGGCGCTGATCGGCCTCGTCGCCGGGGCGTGCGCGCTGGTCGGCCTGCGCGTGGCGGCGTACGACTACCCGTCGAAGTTCGTGCACATGACGGCCGGTGTGGCCCTGCCGCTCGCGGCGGCCGCCCCCGCCGTGTACCTGATCGGCCGGGTGGTGGGCTGATCCCTGCCTGACGGCGGGCATGGTCAACTAGAACGCACGTACCGACTAGTAGGGGGAGGGAACGTGCGTTTCCTGCGCGTCGTTGTGATCATCGGAGTGGTTCTGGGGGCCTTGTTCGTGGGGGTGGACCGCTGGGCCGCGAGTTACGTCGAGAACCGGCTGGCCGACCGAATACAGGCGCGGCAGGGCCTGGCCGGTTCCTCGGAGGTGGAGGTCCACGGCTTCCCCTTCCTGACCCAGGTCCTCAGCCGCGATCTCGATCGGGTCGACCTGAAGCTGCGGGGCGTCGAGATCACCGCCGAGGACCGCAAGACGCGGCTCTCGGAGCTGGACGCGAGCTTCCGCGGCGTGAAGCTGAACGGTGACTACAGCGGCGGCACCGCCGACCGGGCCGAGGGCACGGCGCTGATCACGTACGCCGACCTGACGGCGGCCTCGCAGACCGGTGCGACCCTCTCCTACGGCGGGGCGCCGGGCAAGGTGAAGGTCACCGCGACCGTGAACGTCTTCGGCAAGACCCTGACGCACAGCGTGGTGTCGACCGTCACCCTGGAGGACGCGCCGGGCGGAAAGGGCGGCAAGACCGTCCGCGTGCGTGCCGACGAGGTGCCCGGCGGGGGTGTTGCGGTGGTCGAGAAGGAGATCCGCAAGAGGACCGACTTCGACCGCAATCTCGGCAGCGGTATGCCGGCCGGACTCCAGCTCTCGTCCCTGACCTCGGACGAAGCCGGTGTGCACCTCACACTGGGCGGCACGAACGTGGTGGTGGCCGGATCGTGAGACGGGGCGGTCCGATCCGCAGAAGGACGGGCCGTGCGGCAGGTCCCTGGGGTGGCGCGGCGGCCGCCCGGGGGCCTCATATCCCAATATTCGGACGATCCTGTCTCGCTATATGACACGCCGGTGACAGGGCGGCCGATTCGTCCCTACGATCCATGGCTATGAAGCATCAGCAGGCGGACCTCACGAAGCGACGGGCAGTAGACCTGTGTCGCGTCGCCGCCATGCTCTGTCGATCCATGTGACCTGTGAGCGCATCCGCTCCATCGACCGGACGACGGCCCTACGGCCCTTCCCGCGTGACCGCACCAGCCTCCTGAACCCCTGACGCCTCCCCGCTCAGGACCTCGAGCGCACCCGCAGGCACGCAGTACGCGTCACCCGCACAGCCCCGCCGCACACTGCCCCGGAGGAGAACACCATGAGCCGCAGCGACGTCCTCGTAGACGCCGACTGGGTCGAGGCCCACCTGAACGACGCCGATGTCGTGATCGTCGAGGTCGACGAGGACACGTCCGCGTACGACAAGAACCACATCACCAACGCGGTCCGGATCGACTGGAAGACCGACCTCCAGGACCCGGTCCGCCGCGACTTCGTGGACCAGGAGGGCTTCGAGAAGCTCCTCTCCGCCAAGGGCATCTCCAACGACGACACCGTCGTCCTCTACGGCGGCAACAACAACTGGTTCGCGTCCTACGCCTACTGGTACTTCAAGCTCTACGGCCACCAGGACGTGAAGCTCCTCGACGGCGGCCGCAAGAAGTGGGAGCTCGACTCCCGCGACCTGGTTGACGGCAAGGACGTCCCGAACCGCCCGGCCACCGCGTACAAGGCCAAGGCCCAGGACACCTCCATCCGCGCCTTCCGCGACGACGTCGTGGCCGCGATCGGCTCCCTGAACCTGGTCGACGTGCGTTCGCCCGACGAGTTCTCCGGCAAGCTGCTCGCCCCGGCGCACCTCCCGCAGGAGCAGTCGCAGCGCCCCGGCCACGTGCCGAGCGCCCGCAACATCCCGTGGTCGAAGAACGCCAACGACGACGGCACCTTCAAGTCGGACGACGAGCTGACCGCCCTGTACCAGGCGGAGCAGGTCGATCTGGCGAAGGACACCATCGCCTACTGCCGCATCGGTGAGCGCTCCGCGCTCACGTGGTTCGTGCTGCACGAGCTCCTGGGCCAGGAGAACGTCAAGAACTACGACGGTTCGTGGACCGAGTACGGCTCGCTGGTCGGCGTGCCGATCGAGCTCGGCCCCAACAAGTAATCCAGACCAGCGGGCACGCGACGCCCTCGTAGGTACGACTTCTCTCAGGACAGGACAGAGAACATGTGTGGAGCACAGATCGGCGGGCCCGACCTCGCGACGCTGAAGCCCGGTGAGACCGCCATCCAGGGCCAGATCACCAAGGACGGCGAGCCGGTGTCCGGCTACGTCCGCCTGCTGGACTCGACCGGCGAGTTCACCGCGGAGGTCCCGACCTCGGCGACCGGTCAGTTCCGCTTCTACGCCGCCACCGGCTCCTGGACCCTGCGGGCGCTCGTCCCGGGTGCCCAGGCCGACCGCGCCGTGGTCGTCGCCGAGGCCGGCGGCGTGACGGACGTGGCGATCGCGGTCTGAGCACCGCACATGTGATCGCCTGATCGAACGGCCGAAGGGCCGCACCCCCGGGGGTTGGACGCCACTGGAACGGGGTGCGGCCCTTCGTGCCGTCCGCGCACGCCCGCACCCTTGCGCGCGGGGGCGCCGGATCTACGCTGGAGGCATGTACGCCCGGCGTCGACGCGTCTACTTCCTGCTCATGGGCGGATGCCTGTTCCTGTTCGTCTCCGCCTGGGCCTTCGTGCGCCTGTTCTCGGTGGAGGCCGCGGTGGCCATGTGCGTGGTCGCGATGGTCATCCCGCCGGTCGCCGCGATGATCGCCAACCGGCGCGGCCCGGACGACCGCTGGTGGGACGACCCCTCGGGCGACGCGAAGTCCGACGAGTGGTGGGACGAACTGGACGGAAAGCGGCGTCACGAGGATTGAAACCTCGCGAGACGAGAATGTGATCTACGTTCGTACAACTGCTCCCCACCGCTACGGGTCATGGGGTACGCGCGGGTAACCAGCTCGCGCCACCAGTCCTGTGGGGGACCCTTTTGGAACACGAACAGACCATCCCGGAGCAGCGGAAAGAGGGGGAGAGTGCACCGGAGTCGGACACTTCGGTCCCGCGCCGCCGGGTGGGGCGCACGGCTCTCCTGATCGCGGGCGCGGCCGCGCTCGGCGTCCTCGCCGGAACGATCACCGGCTACGCGGTCCAGTACGACCGCGAGCCGACACCGCTGCCGCCGCTGGCCCAGCAGACGATGGACGGGCCGAAGCCGCAGGCGATGAACGACGCGACGACCCGGCGCTCGATCAACGCCAACCGCTGGCACAAGGCGGACGAGGAGCTGGCCAAGAAGCTGCTGGACGTCCCGAGCGGAGCGAAGAGCGAGTTCTCGGGCGTCCTTCCTCTGGACATGTTCGCCGCGGACTACTACGAGGAGGTCTCCGGGGGGCTCGGCACCCTCATCACTGACCGGACCCGGAGCGTCGCCTCCGTGGAATGGGCCGAGTCCGACCGGAACTTCATCGAGATCAACCTGATCCAGTTCCACGACCGCAACGAGGCCGAGGACTTCCAGCTGGGCATCGAGCACTACATGCCCACCAAGGAGTACGCGGGCAACGCGGGCAAGGAGGTGCCGGGGGTCCCCGACGAGTTCGGCCACATGTGGGTCGACTCGAAGGCGCAGGAGAAGCCGGGCTACGAGCCGCTCCGCGGTGGCCGTGCCGTCGTCCGCCGCGGCGACATCGTGGTGACCGTCCAGTACGTGAACAACCGCGGCGAGGTCGACGAGAACGCCCTGGCCGACCTGGCCAAGCGACAGATGGAGCGGCTGTGAGCGAGCAGCAGAACGTGAGCGAGCAGCAGAACGTGACCGACGCCGCCGGCGCGGGACCCTGGGCCGAGCCGACGGCCGCCACCGCGCCCCGGCGCAAGGTGAACCGCAAGGTGGTCACGCTGGTGGCGGCCGGGGTGGGCGTCGTCGTCCTCGTCGGCGGCGGCCTCGGAGCGGCGGCCGCGCTCGCCGGCGCCGACCGGACCTCGCCGACGCGGTACTGGCTGGCCGAGGACCACACGACCAGCGGCACGCAGGCCCCGGTGCCGTCCGTGCCCCCGAACGCGCTCACGGGCAAGCTGCTGCCGATGCCGAAGGACTACTGGGCCGGCCCCGACATCGACAAAGAGGGCAACTACTACTTCATCTCGGGCGACCGGGCACTGGAGACCTTCAAGGACACCCGCAAGGGCCTGTCCAGCAGCCGGCGCGGCGAGCGCGACAAGGTGCTCGCCGACCTGAAGCTCAAGGGCCTGGCCGGGCGCAGCTACTCGCGCAAGGACGGCGTCGGCGGCGGTGTCGTCGCCGAGATCCAGCTCGTGCAGGCCGACCCGCAGCAGCTCACCAAGTTCGGCGAGTTCGCCGGGAAGCTGATCGAGCTCTCCGGTTCCGACGGCGAGGCGCCGAAGGTGGACGGTCACCCGCAGGCCAAGTGCTCGGTGAACTCCGTCGTCGTCGAGAAGGACAAGGACAAGAAGGAGAAGCTCCAGTCCCTCGACTGCCTGGCCGTCGAGGGCGACCTCATGGTGAGTTTCCGGATGTACGGCAGCGAGGGATTCGTGGTGAAGGACGCCGCGAGCCTGTTCAAGCAGCAACTCGACCACATCAAGTCCCCCGGAGAGTCCGCGTGAGCGAGCAGACCACCACCGCGGCCACCGAGCCCGAGCCCGCGCCCGCGACCGCCCCGGAACCCACCGACACGGCCGCGGGGACCGCCGACACGGCCCCGGAACCCACCGACACGGTCACGGAGCCCATCGACACGCCCACGGAGACCGCCGCGACCGAGGCGACCGCCGAGGCTCCCGCGGCCCCCGAGGCTCCCGCGACCCCCGCGACCGTCGAGGCGGTCACCGAAGCCCCCGCGACCGCCGAGGCCGTACCGGCCCCGCCCAAGGACCGGCGCAAGCTGTTCGCCGCCCTGCGCTGGACCGCCGCCGTCGTCGTCTTCGCCACCGTCGGCGCGGGGGTCGCGTACGGGATCACCCGGCCCGAGCGCACCGACATCCCCGGCCTGTCCACCGAGGACGACGGCCGCTGGACGTTCCCCACGCTGTCCCAGCCCGCGCTGCCCGCCGGCGCCCCGCTGCCCCAGGGCCCGGACAACGAGGACGGGACGCACTACGCGCCCCTCACCGGCCTGCTGCTGCCCGCTCCCATGGGCTCCAAGGCCGACGACACGGTCAAGGCGGACAAGGACGGGACGGTGCCGGTCGACGCCTTCCTGGAGGAGTACACGCCCGAGGAGCGTCCGAAGCTGAAGCAGTCCCTCGAATGGGACGGGCTGCGGCAGATCGCCGGCCGGGGCTGGACGACGCCGGACGGCACCCGTACGCACGTGTACCTGCTGCGCTTCCACTCGTCCGGCTTCGTGGACGCGTTCAAGGGCTGCGACAGCAACATGCGGCTGAACGGGGTCTCGGCCCTCGACCTGGACGACGTGTGGAGCAAGGCCAAGAACTCCCAGATGAACAGCACCATGCTGGACTTCCCGGGGGCGGCCAACTTCGATGGCACCGAGCTCAGCGTGTACCAGGAGCTGAAGCCCCTCCTCGGCGAGGAGCAGAGCAAGATCGGGTGCCTCCGGACGGGTGACGTCCTCGGCATGGTCGTCCAGACCCGAAAGGGCGAGGTGGCCCCCGTTCCGTTCCACCAGACCGTGATCCTGCAGAGCCAGCTGCTCAGCTGACCGCCGGGCCGGTCCCGGGCCGGACCGGGGCTTCGGGCCACCTCACACGGTGCGCCCGGCCCCGGCCCAGTACGCTTGGGGACCGGCCCGTACCCCCGAACGAATTCCGAGGAGCACCCCGTGCTTGAGGCAGTCTTCACCTCCCTGCTGGTCCTGGTCTGCGTCGGCGTCATGGCCTTCACCGGCCTGGCCGTCAAGAAGCTGTACCAGGGTCAGCGCTGAGCATCCGCTCAGCAGACCGCCCCGGAACCCCTCCCACAGATCGCCTGAGCAGCCATTCATGATCCAGATCCCGTCCGACCTGAACCCGGGCCTCGTCCCCCTCGCCTTCCTCCTCGGCAACTGGGAGGGTGCGGGAGTCTTCGACTTCCCCGGTGAGGAGAAGTGCAACTTCGGCCAGGAGGTCGTCTTCAGCCACGACGGCCGGGACTTCCTGGAGTACACCTCCCACACCTGGGTCCTCGACGCCGAGGGCAACAAGGTGCGGCCGCTGGAGTCCGAGTCGGGCTACTGGCGCATCGACAAGGACCGCAAGGTCGAGATCGTCATGGTCCGCGACCAGGGCGTCGTCGAGGTCTGGTACGGCGAGCTCGCCGACCAGAAGCCCCAGATCGACCTGGTCACCGACGCGGTCGCCCGTACCGCGGCCTCCGGCCCGTACAGCGGTGGCAAGCGGCTCTACGGCTATGTGAAGAGCGACCTCATGTGGGTCGGCGAGAAGGCCACGCCGGACGTCGAACTGCGTCCGTACATGTCGGCCCAGCTGAAGAAGGTCGTCACGCCCGAGGAGGTCGCCGAGATGGCGCGCAACCTCCCGGACATGCCGGACGACGGCATCGCCTTCTTCCGCTGAGTCCACAGGCCGTACGCACGTACGCGCCTACACACGTACGCAAGGCTGTGCGAAAGGGGATCGCGGGACCGCCCGCGGTCCCCTTCGCGCGCATACACTGGCCGGGTGGGGAGCAGCGTGGACACCGAAAGCTCTGACTGGAAGAGCGACCTGCGGCAGCGCGGATACCGGCTGACACCGCAGCGCCAGCTCGTGCTGGAAGCCGTCGACGCCCTGGAGCACGCCACCCCGGACGAGATCCTCGTCGAGGTGCGCAAGACCGCCTCCGGGGTCAACATCTCCACCGTCTACCGCACCCTGGAGCTCCTGGAGGAGCTCAAGCTGGTCTCGCACGCCCACCTCGGGCACGGGGCCCCCACCTACCACCTCGCCGACCGGCACCACCACATCCACCTGGTCTGCCGTGACTGCTCCGAGGTCATTGAGGCGGACGTGGACGTCGCCGCCGAGTTCACGGCGAAGCTCCGTACCACCTTCGGTTTCGAGACCGACATGAAGCACTTCGCGATCTTCGGCCTGTGCCGCAAGTGCGCTGCGAAGCAGCGTGCCGCGCAGTCGTAGCAGGGTCGTACGCTTGGTCCCATGACCAGCAGCCCCTTGCTCCATCTCCCCGGCGCCGTACCGGCCGAAGGCCGTGACGAGGGCGTCGCCGCCCACTACGGCGAGCTGTACGGCGAACAGCGCGCCCTCGCGGAGGGGCGCGGCTTCGTCGACCTCTCGCACCGCGGAGTCGTCACCGTCAGCGGGCCGGAGCGCCTGAGCTGGCTGCACCTGCTGCTCACGCAGCACCTCACCGAGCTGCCGGCCGGGCAGGCCACCGAGGCGTTGATCCTCTCCGCCAACGGGCACATCGAGCACGCGCTCTACCTCGTCGACGACGGCGAGACCACGTGGGCGCACGTGGAACCGGGCACCCAGGGCGAGCTGATCGCCTACCTGGAGTCCATGAAGTTCTTCTACCGTGTCGAAGTCGCCGACCGCACCGAGGAGTTCGCGGTCGTGCACCTCCCGGCCGGCTCCATCGCCGAGGTCCCCCGGGACAAGGAGCACGTCGTCCGGGAGACCGCGTACGGCCGGGATCTCTTCCTGCCCCGCGCCGAGCTGGAGTCCTTCGCCGCCGCGCACGGCCCGGCCGCGGGCCTGCTCGCGTACGAGGCCCTGCGCGTCGAGGCGCACCGGCCGCGGCTCGGCCTGGAGACCGATCACCGCACCATTCCGCACGAGCTGGGCTGGATCGGCACCGCCGTGCACCTGCAGAAGGGCTGCTACCGCGGCCAGGAGACGGTCGCCCGTGTCCACAACCTGGGGAAGCCCCCGCGCCGCCTGGTCTTCCTGCACCTGGACGGCTCGGAGGTGCTGCTCCCGGCGCACGGCGCCCCGGTGCGGCTCGCCTCGGACGGGGAGGAGGGCCGTCAGCTGGGCTTCGTGACCACGGCCGTCCGCCACCACGAGCTGGGCCCGATCGCCCTCGCGCTGGTCAAGCGGAACGTGCCGGTCGACGCGCCGCTGCTGGTCGGGAACACGGCCGCGGCGCAGGAGGTCGTCGTAGCGCCCTGACTAGATGTCGATGACGACGGTGAACGGGCCGTGGTTGGTCAGCGAGACCCGCATGTCCGCGCCGAACCGGCCCGTCGCCACCGTCGCACCCAGCGCGCGCAGCCGCGCCACGACCTCGTCGACCAGCGGCTCGGCCACCGGGCCGGGCGCCGCCGCGTTCCAGGTGGGCCGGCGACCCTTGCGCGCGTCGCCGTAGAGCGTGAACTGGGAGATCACCAGCAGCGGTGCGCCGTTGTCGCTGCAGGACTTCTCGCCCTCCAGGATCCGTACGGACCACAGTTTGCGTGCCAGCAGCTCCGCCTTCTCCGGGGTGTCGTCGTGCGTCACCCCCACCAGCACGCACAGCCCCTCGCCGACGATCTCGCCCACGGTCTCGCCGCCCACGACGACGCTCGCGCCGTCCACCCTCTGCACCACTGCTCGCATACCACCTGTGTACCAGGCTTGCACCCGTCCGGGGCCGATCGGGTGGAGTGGGACTGCGTGGGGGCCACGGGGAGTGGCACGATGCACGCAGGCGGTGCGGGTGCGCCGCACCGGTCGAGGGGACGGACCCGTTCGTATGAATACTTCTGGTACCTCCGTACCTGCGTCACCCGCTTCCGTCGCGGCTGCCGCGGTACGACCGCCCGCGCAGCGCACGGCCGAGACGCAGGGGTCGCCGACCCCGACCACCGCGCTCGGACTGCCGGAACTGCGTGCGCTGCGCCGTGACGCGCAGCGCGACGAGGCCGATCTGAGCTACGTACGCAGACTGCTCCAGGGCCGCATCGACATCCTGCGGGCCGAGCTGGCCCGGCGGACGGACCCCGAGGCGCCGGTGGTGGACCGGCTCTCGGTGATCCTTGCCGACGCCCCCTCCAGCCGCAGCGCCTCGGCCCGGCACGTCACGCTCGGCACCCCGCACAGCGAGGAGTACCGGGTGTTGGCCGCGGAGATGCTGTCCGACGTGGAGCTCTCGGACCTGGGCGCCCGTACGGACGACGAACTGCACGACGGGATGGGGCGGCTGGTGCGCTACGAGCAGCAGGTCTCGCGGCGCCGACAGCAGCTCCAGCGCACGGTGGACGACTGCAGCGCCGAGATCACCCGGCGGTACCGGGAGGGCGAGGCGCAGGTGGACGACCTGCTGGCGTAGGGGCTGTCCCCGGGAAATATTCGGGCGACCGGCGGCGGTCGGGGGATTAGCGTGGGCGGTTATGAGTGCTGACGTCCGGCCGATCGCCGAATCCGAACTCCCCGACTGGGTGCGCACCGTGCACACCGGTTTCCTGACCACATCCCGGGTGACCGAGGCCGACATAGCCCTGCGCGCCAAGTACACCGACTTCTCACGGACGCACGGGGCGTTCGACCCCGACAGCGGTCGCTGCGTGGCGACCCTGCGCTCCTTCCCGCAGGAGTTGACCGTGCCCGGCGGGGCGGCCGTCCGCGCCACCGCGATCTCCAACGTGGGCGTGCTGCCCACCCACCGCCGCCAGGGCCTGCTGACCCGGTTGATGGCCGCCGAGTTCGCCGCGGCCGAGGCGCGCGGCGACGCGCTGATGACACTGGTCGCCGCCGAGTACCCGATCTACGGGCGGTACGGGTTCGGGCCGGCCACCTCCCTCGTGGAGTGGGAGATCGATGTCGCGCGCACCGGGCTGGACCGGAGGCTGTCGGCGCCGGTGGACGGCGGGCGGATCGAGCTGGTGGACGTCGAGGAGCTGAGGCGGGTGGGGCCCGAGCTGCACGAGCGGCTGCGGGCACGCACGACCGGGGCCGTGAACCGGGACGAGCGCTGGTGGAGCACGGCGACCGGCCTGGAGGCGTGGTCGTACCGGCCCTTCCAGGACAAGTTCTACGCCGTGTACCGGACGGCGGAGGGCGAGGTGGCCGGTCTCGCCGTCTACAGCGCCGACGACCACTGGACGGACGCGAAGGTTCCGCAGAGCACCGTGCAGGTCAGGGACCTGCTGGCGGTCAGCCCGCAGGCGGAGCGGGCGCTGTGGCAGTTCCTGTGCTCGATCGACTGGGTGCTGAAGGTCCGCACCGGCTATCGGGCCCCCGACTCCCTCGTCCCGGACCTGCTGCCCGATCCGCGCTCGGCCCGTGTCGTCTCCAGCGCGGACTTCCTGTGGGTGCGGGTGCTGGACGTCGTACGGGCGCTGGGCGCGCGGACGTACGAGGTGCCCGGGGTGCTCGTCCTGGAGGTCACGGACGGGACGGGGCCGGCGGCCGGCCGCTACCGGCTGGACGCGGGCACCGGTGTGTGCGAGCGGACCGAGGAGGCGGCGGACCTGCGGCTGGACGTGGCCGCGCTGGGCTCCCTGTACCTGGGCGACGCGTCCGCGGTGCGACTGGCCGCGCTGGGACGGGTGACGGAGGAACGGCCGGGGGCGGCCGCGCTGGCCGACGCCATGTTCCGTACCGCGCGCCGTCCGTGGTGCCCGGACATCTTCTGACCGCGTGCTGATGAACGAGAACCGAGGACCGAACTCTTGACATCACTTGTGGAATCCCTGCGCGCGGCGGGCTGCGTCTTCGCGGAGGAGGAGGCGGAGCTCCTGACCGGGGCCGCCACGGACGCGGACCACCTGGCGGAGCTGCTGGCCCGCCGGGTGGGCGGCGAGCCGTTGGAACACGTCGTCGGCTGGGCGGAGTTCTGCGGACTGCGCATGGAGGTCGGCGCGGGCGCCTTCGTACCGCGCCGGCGCACCGAGTTCCTGGTGCGGGAGGCGGTGGCCCTGGCCCGCCCCGGCGCGGTGGTGCTGGACCTGTGCTGCGGGGTCGGCGCCCTGGGCGCGGCGGTGGCCGCGCAACTGCCGGGCGGCGCCGAGCTGCACGCGGCCGACATCGACCCGGCGGCGCTGGTGTACGCGCGGCGCAACGTGGCCCCGTACGGCGGCCGGGTGTGGGAGGGCGACCTGTACGCGGCGCTCCCGTCCTCGCTGCGCGGCCGCGTGGACGTGCTGGTGGTCAACGCCCCGTACGTGCCGACGGAGGAGATCGTCCTCATGCCGTCGGAGGCGCGCGACCACGAGCCGCTGGTCTCGCTGGACGGCGGGGCCGACGGCCTGGACATCCACCGCCGGGTGGCGGCGGGCGCGTTGCCCTGGCTGGCCCCGGGCGGTCACCTGCTGATCGAGACGAGCGCCCGCCAATCCCCGTCGACGGCCTCGGCCCTGACCTCGGCGGGCCTCGCGGTCCGGGCGGTGACCTCGGAGGAGCTGTACGCGACGGTGGTCATCGGAACGGCCTGACGACGTGGCGTTCGAGGTGCTGCCGGGCACGGGTCTGGCCCTGCCGCGGGGCGCCGACGTCCTGCGGTTCGGCAGCTCCGAGCGGGAGGCCCGGTGGGCCGTCGCGACCTTGGCGGACGTGCGGGGGACGTGGGTCTGCGGGACGGGCTGGGCCTTCACCGCCCGCTACGAGGGCCTGGAGCTGCTGGCCTACGGGGACTGCCCGGACCGCCTCGGCCGCACCGGCCACGACCGGCACGGTCTCGCGGCCGTCCACCTCGGCCGGTACGAGGCGGAGCCGACCGGGCCGTCCGCCGTCCCGGTGGTCCTGCGCGGCGTCGACCTGTTCGGGTACCCGGCGGCCGAGGTGCTGGAGGCCCTCGGGCCCGGCCCGCACCCCGGTGTGACCCTGCCGCGGGCAGGATCCCCGACCGGCCACTACCTGCCGGAGGTACGGCTCGCGGCCACCCCCTAGGACTGCTCCCGCCCGAGCAGCGGGGCGACGGGGTGACGGGGTGAGCCAGGTGGGAGCTGTTGCAAGCAGGTCGCTTGCAATAGTTAGCAGAGTCGGGCAGGATCTGAGCATGGCATCGCTCAACGTCGGAAATCTCGGCGAGTACCTCCGTGAGCAGCGTCGGCAGGCCCAGCTTTCGCTGCGGCAGCTGGCGGAGCAGGCGGGGGTGTCGAATCCGTACCTGAGCCAGATCGAGCGCGGGCTGCGCAAGCCGAGCGCGGACATCCTGCAGCAGCTCGCCAAGGCGCTGCGGATCTCCGCGGAGACGCTGTACGTGCAGGCCGGGATCCTGGATGAGCGGGACCCGGACGAGGTGGAGACGCGAGCCGTCATACTCGCCGACCCGTCCATCAACGAGCGGCAGAAGCAGGTGCTGCTCCAGATCTACGAGTCGTTCCGCAAGGAGAACGCGCTCGACACGCCCGCCGACGAGATGCCGTCGAAGACGAACTGAAGTTGATCCGGGAGGACCAGCACATGGCCATCGCCGATGACCTGAAGAAGACCCTCACCGACCCCACTCCCCTCTACTTCGCCGCCGGCACCGCCGACCTGGCCGTGCAGCAGGCCAAGAAGGTGCCCGACCTGATCGAGCAGCTGCGCGCCGAGGCCCCCGCGCGCATCGAGGCCGTGAAGAACACGGACCCGAAGGCTGTGCAGGAGGCGGTCACCGCCAAGTTCAACGAGGTGCTCGGCGCGATCGACCCGAAGAAGTTCGGGGAGACCGCCCAGGACCTCGCGCTGCGCGGTGTCGGCGTGGCCGCCGAGTACGCGGTGCGCGCCAAGGAGACGTACGACAAGGTCGCCGTGCACGGTGAGCAGGCCGTGCGGAACTGGCGGGGCGACGTCTCCGCCGAGATCGTCGACATCGCCGTGGCCGTCGAGCCCGAGTCCGCGGCGGAGCCGGTGTCGGAGCCGGTCGCCGAGGCCGCCGCCGACGAGAAGCCCGCCGTGAAGAAGCCCGCCGCGCGCAAGAGCACGGCGAAGAAGGCCACGGTCACGGCGGACGACGCGAGCTGAAGCGGAACCGCATGAGTGACGGCGGGCCGGGCACCCTTCAGGTGCCCGGCCCGTTGTGATTCATGAAGGCGCCCGTGCCGGTAGCGTGGAGTCGGGCGGCACCGGAAGAGCGAAGCAGAAGCTGAGAAGGCGGTCGAAGCGATGTTGATCGATGGGTTCGATCGGGGCGTGATCCCGTTCCTCGGGTACGTCATGCTGGCGCTTGCCGTCGTGGCCTTCGTGATCGCGCTGGTGGCGCGCGAGGACGCGTACCGGGCGGCCGACAAGCAGAGCAAGACCTTCTGGCTGGTCATCCTCGGCGTCACCGTGGCCGTGGACTTCCTCCTGGGGATGCTGTTCCTGCAGATCGCCGGTCTCGTCGCGACCATCGTCTTCTTCGTCGACGTACGCCCGGCCCTCAAGCAGGTCTCGGGCGGTGGCGGCCGGCGCGGCGGCAGCAGCAGTGACGGGCCGTACGGGCCCTACAACGGCGGACGCTAGGCGCGCAGCGGCCGGAGCAGGAGCGGGAGCGGGAGCCCCGTGGCGGTGGTCGTGGCTGCGGTCGCGGCCGTTGTCCGGTGGGATCAGCCCTCGGCGCGGGAGAGCAGGACCACGGCCACGTCGTCGGTCAGCTCGCCGCCGTTGAGGCGGCGGGCCTCGGTGACGGAGGCCTCCAGCAGGCCCTCACCGCTCAGACCGCGATCCAGGTGGCGGTTGATCATGTCGACCATGCCGTCCTGGCCCAGACGTTCCTTGCCCTCGCCGATGCGGCCCTCGATCAGGCCGTCGGTGTAGAGCATCAGGCTCCAGGTGCCGCCGAGCTCGACCTGGCGGCGCGGCCAGCGGGCCCGGGGCAGCAGCCCGAGGGCCGGGCCGCTGTTCTCGTACGGGAGCAGCCGCGCGCGGCGGCCCGGCCGGGATATCAGCGGAGCCGGATGGCCGGCCAGGCACAGACCGGCGCGGCGGCCGTCCGGGGCGATGTCGACCGTGCACAGCGTCGCGAATATCTCCTCGCACGGCCGCTCCACCTCCAGGACCTCCTGGAGGGTGGCCAGCAGGTCGTCGCCGCAGAGCCCGGCCAGGGTCAGGGCGCGCCAGGCGATGCGGAGCTCGACGCCGAGCGCGGCCTCGTCCGGGCCGTGGCCGCAGACGTCGCCGATCATGGCGTGGACGGTGCCGTCGGGGGTGCGGACGGTGTCGTAGAAGTCACCGCCGAGCAGGGCCCGGCTGCGGCCGGGGCGGTAGCGGGCGGCGAAGCGGAGGTCGGAGCCCTCCAGGAGGGGCGTGGGGAGCAGACCGCGCTCCAGCCGGGCGTTCTCCTGGGCGCGCAGTTTCGATTCTGCGAGCTTGTACTGGGCGATGTCCGCCCGTTTTCTCTCCACGGCGTAGCGGATGGCACGGCTCAGCAACCGGCCGTCCAGCTCGTCCCGGAAGAGGAAGTCCTGGGCGCCGACCCGGACGGCCTCGGCGGCGCGCTCGACGTCGTCCTCGCCGGTCAGGACGAGGACGGCGTGGCGCGGGGCGATGCGCAGCACCTGGCGCAGGGCGAGCAGCTGGTCCACGGCGGTGGCGGTGCCGGTTCCGTTGACCGTGCCCGCCGCCCCGTTGACCGAGCCGTTGGCCGTCGCTCCGGGCGTACGGGCGCTGGCGTCCGGGAGGGACAGGTCGAGGAGGATGCAGTGCACGTCGGGCGTGAGCAGCCGCTCGGCCTCGGTGAGGTTGCGGGCGGTGCGGAGCCGGATGCGGTGGCCGTCCGCGTCGAGGATCTCGGGGACGGTGAGACCGCCGGCCGGGTCGTCCTCGATGACCAGGAGGGTCAGCGGGGTCGTGTGAGGGGCGGTCGTCTGAGGGGTCGCTTGCGCGACGCCCGTGGCGGCTACGGCCGGGGCGGCGGTGTGCAGAACGGCCTGACCGCTCTCCGTGGCCGAGGTGTCCCTCTGCCGCGGTACGGGTACGGGCATCGTCTCCGGTTCCTTCCCTCCCCCCGAGGGTGCGCTCGTCCGGCAGACCCTAGCGGTCCCTGCCCGACAAACGGAATGCCGTTCTTGGCGAGGGCCTCCGTCATATGCGGTTATCGCGGGGGAAAATCGGCCTCACTGGATGACAAAGGTCACGGCGGGGCCGTGTTCCGTCCCGTCCACCGAGACGTGTCCGAGGCCCGCCGGGTTGCCTGCGTCACCCGATCCCATCCGCCCGGTCGAAGATCCCCGCGCCGCGCCCGTGGCCCCGCGCCCGTGGGCCCCGCGCCCGTGGGCCCCGTGTTGTGTCCATGGTCCCGTGTGGTGCCCATGGCCCCGTGCCCGGGTCGTCGAACCCCGCCGGTCGAAGCCTCCCGCGCCGCGCGCCGGCGGGTACCGGGCGGAGCCCCGGCACCCGTGTCGCCGGGCGACCCGGCAGGGTTACGCGTCGGGGCGGACCACTGCCTTGATGGGCATCGAGCCCGCGCCCGCGAGGGTCACGTTCCGGCCGGGGCGCGGGGCGTGGACCATCGCGCCGTCGCCGACGTACATGCCGACGTGGGTCGCGTCGTCGAAGTAGATGATCAGGTCGCCCGGGCGCATGTCCTTCAGCGCGACCTTCGGCAGCAGCCGCAGCTGCTCCTGCGAGGTGCGCGGGATGCCCCGGCCCGCCGCCAGCCAGGCCTGGGAGGTCAGCCCGGAGCAGTCGAACGACGACGGGCCCACGGCGCCCCATTTGTACGGCTTGCCGATCTGGGCGGTGGCGAACTGCACGGCCCGCTTGCCCGCTTCCGTCGCCGCGCCGTTGACGTCCTTCATCGCGCCCGTCGACAGCCACGCCGTCTGCGCCTTGTACTGGGCTTCCTGTTCCAGCTGGATCAGCCGGGCCTTCTCCTCGGCCTCCAGCTTGCTCTCCAGCTCCTCAGCGGCCTTGATCTTCTCCTCGACCTGCTTCTTGGAGTCCTCCGACTTGACCCGGTTGGCCTCCAGGATGGCCCAGCGGTCGCTCGCCTCCTGGGCGTAGCGCTCCAAGTCGGCCTGGGTGCGGTCCAGTTCGGAGAGCATGTTCGAGGCGGCCTTCTCGCCCTGACGCAGTCGGCCCGCCCCGTCGAGGTAGTGGTTCGGGTCGTTGCTCAGCGCCAGCTGCGCGCCCGGCGGCATCCCGCCCGAGCGGTACTGGGCACGAGCGGCGGCGCCCGCCCGGTTCTTCAGGTCGGCGATCTTCTCCTTGCCGGCGACGACGAGACGGGCGATCTCGACGATCTTGTCCGACTGGGCCTTGGTCTCGGCCTCGGCGAGGTTGTAGGCGTCGGTGGCGGTGCCCGCCTGCCGGTACAGGTCCTCGATCTCCTTGCGGACCTGCTCCAGGGACTTGACGCCCGGTTCGGGGAGGGGCGCGGCCGGAGCCGCCGGTGCGGCGGGCGCGGCGGGTGCCGCCGGAGCCGCGTACGCGATGCCCGTCGCGAGGCCCGGCGCCGTCAGTATCGCCATCGTGCACAGCAGCACGAGAGAACTTGCGCCTCGCCATTGCCTTGCGGCTCCCATGGTCCCCCCAGGCACCCGAGCCAGACCTCGTATCAGATCTGACTATTCATCAGTAACTTCGCACTGCCATCGGGATGGTGCCACGAGTCGACGAATTACAACACCCTTGTGGATGGCGATCCGATCTTGTCCACCCGACGGGCGTCATTTCCAGCCCCGCACGGTTCAACGGACCACCCCGACCCCCTGGTTCCCCCGCACACCGCATTCACTCCACCGGGCGCAACGCCTCCCAGGGCAGCGTCAGTTCCCCCTGCCGCCACCGCCGCGGCCCGTCCACCAGCGGCCAGTCGCCGGACAGCGCCCGCGCCGTCCGGATCCAGCGCTGCCGTGCCCCGTAGGCGGCGTACGGGGCCGCCGCCGCCCACGCCCGGTCGAAGTCGCGCAGGAACGCGTGCACCGGCTCGCCGGGCACGTTCCGGTGGATCAGCGCCTTCGGCAGCCGTTCCGCCAGGTCCGAGGGGCGCTCCAGGGAGCCCAGCCGGGTCGCGAACGTCACCGTGCGCGCTCCCTCCGGGCCCAGCGCCACCCACACGTGCCGCCGCCCGATCTCGTCGCAGGTCCCCTCCACCAGCAGCCCGTCCGGGGCCAGCCGCCCGCACAGCCGCGCCCAGACCTCGGCGACCTGCTCCTCGTCGTATTGGCGCAATACGTTTGCCGCGCGGATCAGCGACGGGCGGGCCCCACCGTCCAGCGGTACCTCGAAACCGCCGTGCCGGAAGCTCAGCCCCTCCCGCTCGTACGGCTTCGCCCCCGCCACCCGCGCCGGTTCGATCTCGATGCCGACCACCCGCACCCGCGGCGCCGCGTCCCGCAGCCGCGCCAACAGTTCCACCGCCGTCCACGGCGCGGCCCCGTAGCCCAGGTCCACCGCGACCGGCGCCTCCGCGCGCCGCAGCGCGGCCCCGTGGGTGGCCGCGATCCAGCGGTCCATCCGGCGCAACCGGTTCGGATTGGTCGTCCCGCGCGTCACCGAGCCCACAGGGCGGCCGGGCGTGCGGCTGGGGGGCGGGGTACTGCGGGAGGCCATGAGCCGAGGGTAAGCGGAGGGCCCGCACACCATGAAAACCCCGCGACGCACCACCGAATACGAGGAAACCTCCAGGAAAACCGGACACCCCGGAATGCGGGGGACGGCCATCCGGGTTGCACTCCTTGCAGGGCGTCCTCCGCGCCCTCGCCGTCATGCCGTCCGGCATGTCGTCCGTCATGCCGTCCGAGCGTCGGGCGCGCGCCGTCCGAGCCGAGAGGACTGGTCCCTTGAGCCAGTACGTGTCCCGCCTCAGTGGCCGCCTCGCCGCCGCCCGTGCCACCCGCCACGAGCCGCCGCGGCTGCGTCTGCCGGCCGTCGGCCACCACCGCAAGCCGCGCCGCGTGGCCATGCTCAGCGTGCACACCTCACCGCTGCACCAGCCCGGTACCGGCGACGCCGGCGGCATGAACGTCTACATCGTGGAGCTGGCCAAGCGGCTCGCCGCCATCAACATCGAGGTCGAGATCTTCACCCGGGCCACCACCGGCGGCCTGCCGCCCGTGGTCGACCTGGCCCCCGGCGTCCTCGTACGGCACGTGGACGCGGGCCCCTACGAAGGCCTCGCCAAGGAGGAGCTCCCGGCCCAGCTGTGCGCCTTCACCCACGGCGTGATGCAGGCCTGGGCCGGCCACCGCCCCGGCTACTACGACCTCGTCCACTCCCACTACTGGCTTTCCGGCCACGTCGGCTGGCTTGCCGCCGAACGCTGGGGCGTCCCGCTCGTGCACGCCATGCACACCATGGCGAAGGTCAAGAACGCGGCGCTGGCCGAGGGCGACACGCCCGAGCCCGCCGCCCGCGTCATAGGCGAGACGCAGATCGTGGCCGCCGCCGACCGGCTCATCGCCAACACCGCCGAGGAAGCCGACGAACTCGTGCGGCACTACGAGGCCGACCCCGCCAAGGTGGCCGTCGTCCACCCCGGCGTGAACCTCGACCGCTTCACGGTCGGCGACGGCCGGGCCGCCGCCCGCGCCCGCCTCGGCCTGCCGCCGGACGCCGTCATCCCCCTCTTCGCCGGGCGGATCCAACCGCTGAAGGCCCCCGACATCCTGCTGCGCGCCGTCGCCGTCATGGTCGACCAGGACCCCTCGCTGCGCCGCCGCCTCTTCGTCCCCGTCGTCGGCGGGCCCAGCGGCAGCGGCCTCGCCAAGCCGGAGGGCCTGCAGAAGCTCGCCGCGAAGCTCGGCATCGCCGACCTCGTGCACTTCCACCCGCCGGTCGCGCAGGACGGCCTCGCGGACTGGTTCCGGGCGGCGTCCGTGCTGGTCATGCCCTCCTACAGCGAGTCCTTCGGGCTCGTCGCGATAGAGGCCCAGGCCGCCGGTACCCCGGTGCTCGCCGCCGAGGTCGGCGGGCTGCCCGTCGCCGTCAACGACGGGGTCACGGGGCTCCTCGTACCCGGGCACGACCCGGTGGACTACGCGCGGGAGCTGCGGCGCTTCGTCGACGAGCCGGCGCTCGCGGACCGGATGGGCGCCGAGGCGGCACGGCACGCGCAGTTCTTCGGCTGGGACACCGCGGCGAGCGGCACGGCCGACGTCTACACCGCGGCCATGCATGATCATCGCCGTCGCGTACGCTCCCACCATGGCTGACACCGCCGAGATCGTCGAGAGCGCGCTCACCGCCGCGGAGCTGGACTGGGAGAGCCCCCAGCCGGGGACCTACGTCGTCCAGCTCCCCGGCACCCGCAAGCTGAGCACCACCTGCTCGCTCAAGGTCGGCCGGCACTCGCTGTCGGTCAACGCCTTCGTGATCCGGCACCCCGACGAGAACGAGGCGGGCGTCCACCGCTGGCTGCTGGAGCGCAACCTCAAGCTGTACGGCATGGCGTACGCGGTGGACCGCCTCGGCGACATCTACCTCACGGCCCGCCTGCCGTTGTCGGTGGTCACCCCGGAGGAGCTGGACCGGCTGCTCGGCACGGTGCTGGAGGCCGCGGACGGCTCGTTCAACACACTGCTGGAGCTGGGCTTCGCGAGCGCGATCCGGCGCGAGTACGAGTGGCGGGTCTCGCGCGGCGAGCCGACCTTCAACCTCGACGCGTTCAAGCACCTGACGCGGCCGTCGTAACGGCTGAAATACAGCCTCGCCGGCGTTCGAGGCGCGGGGTCCGGGGCGGAGCCCCAGCGACGGCGCAGGCCGCGCTACGCCCCGGCGTCGGCCGGAACGGGCTTCGACATCGCCGCGCCGGCACCACCGGCCACGGCCGTACCGCCCGTACCCGCACCCTCGGAGAGACCCCGCATCAGCAGCCAGTAGCCGGCTGCCGCCACCGTGCCCAGGACACCGGTGGCCGCCCACAGCAGGTCCGCCCCGTACCGGTCGATCACGAAGCCCGCCATCAGCGGCGCGACCAGCGCTGCCACCGCCCAGGACAGGTTGTAGACCCCCTGGTAGCGCCCGCGCCCGTGCACCGGCGAGAGCCGCACGACCAGGCCCATCTGGGTCGGCGAGTTCACGATCTCGGCCAGGGTCCACACGCACACCGTCAGCGCGTACGCCCACACCGGCCCGGCGAAGGCCGTCAGCGCGAACCCGTACCCCGCCAGCAACGCCGAGATCACCAGCAGCTTCTGCGGGTCGCGGTGCTCGATGAAGGCCGTGACCGGGATCTGGAGCAGCACGATCAGCAGCCCGTTCACGGCGACGACCAGCCCGTAGTCCCCGGGCGAGAACCCGGCGGCGCCCATCGCGACCGGCAGGCCGACCGAGCCCTGCGTGAAGATCAACGAGATCAGGAACGACAGTCCGACCACGCTCATGAACCGGCCGTCCCGCAGCACCGTCCCGAGCCCGATCGCGGGCTCCTCGCCGGTCCCCTTCCCCGCACCGGTGGGCGCGCCCTCGGGCCGGGACTCGGGCAGCTTGACGAAGACCAGCACCGCGCAGGCGAGCGTCAGCGCGGCCTCGCCCAGGAAGCCGGCCAGGTAGCTGTACTCCGCGATCAGCCCCGCCGCCGTCGCGCTGACGGCGAAGCCGAGGTTGATGGCCCAGTAGTTGAGGGCGAAGGCCCGTACGCGGTCCTCGGGGCGGACGATGTCCGCCATCATCGCCGCGACCGCCGGCCGGGAGGCGTTCGAGGTCATACCGACCAGCAGGGCCACGGCCGCGATCGCCGCCGGATGTTCCATGAAGCCGAGCAGGGCCACCGAGAAGGCGGTCGACGCCTGGGCCGCCAGCAGCGTGGGCCGGCGCCCGAGCCGGTCGGTCATCACACCGGCGACCAGGGAGGAGATCACACCGCCGAGCCCGTGGAGGGCGACGACCAGTCCCGCGAAGGAGGCCGAGTAGCCCCGGTCCAGGGTCAGGTACAAGGCCATGAAGGTGGCGACGAAGGCCCCGAGCCGGTTCACCAGGGTGCTGGTCCAGAGCCACCAGAAGGCCCGGGGCAGCCCGGAGACGCTCTCCCGGGCGGCGTGTGCCAAACGGGCAGCGGACATGAAGGATCCCCCCGGCGGTGTAAGCATCACTCGTACGGCGTGCACATTACGAGCGGCAGGGCTCCGGGCGCCAGTCGATTGACGCGCGCCGTCAATCCGGCGGGACCCCGCACCGCGCGCGAGCGCCCACGGGCGTCCACTAGGCTCGTACGCATGGCCGACGCACCGTACAAGCTGATCCTCCTCCGCCACGGCGAGAGCGACTGGAACGCGAAGAACCTGTTCACCGGCTGGGTGGACGTCAACCTCACCGAGAAGGGCGAGAAGGAGGCGGTCCGGGGCGGTGAGCTGCTCAAGGACGCCGGCCTGCTGCCCGACGTGCTGCACACCTCGCTGCAGAAGCGCGCCATCCGCACGGCGCAGCTCGCGCTGGAGGCCGCGGACCGTCACTGGATCCCGGTGCACCGCTCCTGGCGCCTGAACGAGCGCCACTACGGTGCGCTCCAGGGCAAGGACAAGGCGCAGACCCTCGCGGAGTTCGGCGAGGAGCAGTTCATGCTGTGGCGTCGCTCGTACGACACCCCGCCGCCGGTCCTGGAGGACGGTACGGAGTTCTCGCAGTCCGCGGACCCGCGCTACGCGTCGATCCCGAACGAGCTGCGTCCGCGCACGGAGTGCCTCAAGGACGTCGTCGAGCGCATGCTGCCGTACTGGTACGACGGCATCGTCCCGGACCTGCTCGCGGGCCGCACGGTCCTGGTCGCCGCGCACGGCAACTCCCTGCGCGGTCTGGTCAAGCACCTGGACGGCATCTCGGACGCCGACATCACGGGCCTGAACATCCCGACCGGCATCCCGCTCGTCTACGAACTGGACGCCGACTTCAAGCCCCTGAACCCGGGCGGCACCTACCTCGACCCGGACGCGGCCGCGGCCGCCATCGAGGCCGTCAAGAACCAGGGCAAGAAGAAGTAAGTTTCGTGATCATGCCTCCCACCTGCGCACACGGCGCCGGTGGGGGGCATTTTCAGACCCTGGGTCCACTCTGGGCCCTCAGGCCGGCGGCTCTTGTGGGCGGAGCGCCTCGTAGAGGGCCTTCCGGGCCCGGTCCCGGCTGCTGGGCATCAGGTGCGCGTACACCTTCAGAGTCAGCCCAGGGTCGGAGTGCCCGAGGTGCTCGGCTTCAGCTCCTCGCAGCCTGCGGCCGCCAGTCGGGCGCGCCGTGCCAGTGCGGCGGCCGACCGGAGCCCGTGCGCGCAGCAGGGCCCTGTCCGGAGACTCCAGGCAGGGCCCTTGTGCTGACTCGGCGGCGTGACGGCCGCCTTGGCCGGGGTGACGGCCCTCTCGCGTGGAGTGGGGTCAGGGGGCGGCCGGCGCGGCGGGCGCGGCCGGGGCGACGGCCGGTGCGGCGGGCTTGGCCAGGAGGGCCTCCGCCGTGTCCTGGAGCGCGGCCACGTTGCCGTTGGACAGGACGACGTTGGGGTTCAGGACGCGCTCGATCGGCACGTGCACGACCTCCGAGATGTCGGAGACGTTGAGGTTGTTCAGGAGCGAGAGCAGCGGGTTGTCGGCGGCCTGGGCGGGCGCACCGCCGAGGAGCAGGACGGCGCCGGCGAGAGCGCCGACGAGCGAGGTTCGATTCAGCTTCATGCGCGGGGAACGCCCCGCCCGTCCCCCCGGTTACCGCCCCACCCCACCGGTCCCCCGTTCAGCCCCGCCCGACCCCCCATCCGGCCGGACCGCCCCCTTCCAGCCGCGCACAGAGCCCCCCGCTCGCCGGGGAACGGCGGGCGGGGGCTCCGGTGCCCACGGGGCTCTCCTCTGCTTCGGGGGCCCCAAATGAGCGTGAGCCCGCATCGCGGCGTGGGCGACCGGCAGGGGCTGAAAAGCGGGCCCGCCAGGCCCGGGCAAGAAGGAGTAACCTTCGTGATCATGCCTTCCACCTGCGCGTACGGCGCGGGTGGGAGGCATTTTTCGGGCCCGGGGCCGGCTCGCGGCGGGGCTCAGGGGGTGGCGGTGGGTGCGTTCTCGCGCCACTCGCGGCCGATCGAGCGCAGCAGCGCCGGGTAGACCCCCAGGTACCGGAAGGGCTTGATGCCCAGCATGTAGAGGGTGCCCAGGCGGCCGTTCGGCTTCACCAGGACGGTCATCTCGCCGTGGTACCCGCCGTTGCCGTCCGGGACCCAGCCGATGTGCAGCACCCCGTGCACGGTCCGGTTGGCGGTCTCCGCCGCCCACTCGTCGTGGGTCTGGAAGATCGAGGTGAACGGGGCCGACCGGAGGTCGGGGCCCCGCTCGCCCTCGCGGAGGTCGGCCGGCAGGCGGTCGCGCAGGGTCGGGACCCGGGTGCCGAGGCCGCCGTCGGGCCTGTCCCAGCCGAACAGCTTGCCGAGCCCGTGGCGGACCGCGAAGAGGACGCGCGCCACGGGGGAGGAGGCCGGATCCCCCGCGCCCTGCGCGAACTGGCGCACCAGGCGGGCGAGGTCGTCCGGCCCGCCCGGGGTCGGCAGTGCCCACACGTCCTCGACCTGGAAGTCGCCGGCGATCTCGTGGATCCGCCAGGGTCGGGAGGTGTGCGCGGTCTTGGGGAGTCTCATCGGTCGGCCCCTATCTATACGATGCCGTATAGATCGAGGCTAGCACTCATCTATACGGAACCGTATAGATGGGGGCCGCGTGAGGAGGAGCACGGCATGGGCGCGACCCGCACACCACGCGGAAAGTGGATCGAGGAAGGATTGCGGGCCCTCGCCGCCGGCGGCCCCGAGGCCGTCCGCGTCGAGGCGTTGGCGCAGGCGCTCGGCGTCAGCAAGGGCGGCTTCTACGGGTACTTCGGCAGCCGGGGCGCACTGCTCACCGAGATGCTCGACACCTGGGAGCACGAGGTCGCCGAGGCCGTGATCGAGCAGGTCGAGGGCGGCGGGGGAGACGCGCGGGCCAGGCTGGAGCGCCTGTTCGCGATCGCCTCGTCGGCCGACGGGCCGGTCAGGGGCACCACCGCCGACCTCGCGATCCGCGACTGGGCCCGGCGCGACGAGGACGTCGCGCGGCGGGTGCGGCGTACCGACAATCGGCGCATGGAGTACCTGCGTTCGCTGTTCCGCGTCATCTGCGCCGACGAGGACGACGTCGAGGTCCGCTGCCTGCTGGCCTACTCGCTGCGGATCGGCGAGCACTTCATCCACGTCGACCACGGCGGCCGCACCCGCGCGGAGGTCATGGAGCTCACCCGGAACTGGCTCCTGAGGTAGCCGGCCCGGAGACGAGCTAGCCGGGGTAGGTCTCGAACGTGACCACGGCGCTGTCCTCGCCCTCCCAGGCGACCTGGACCTCGATCTTGTCGATGTCGCCGTTCCCGAAGTTGGGCGCCTTCGGGTAGTTGATGTGGAGGAAGGGGTTCCGCGCGCACGCATGCGAAAGGCCCCGTCCGGTGATGGACGGGGCCCGTCTTCGCGTGCAGCCGGTGGAGGCGGTCAGCCGCCGCACTGGCAGGGGGCGCCGGACTGGCAGCCGCAGCCGCAGCCGGAGCCGCAACCGCAGGCCGCGAGCAGCGGTAGCCGCAGCGGCTCCGGCCTCGGGGGCTGCTCCTGCTCCGGGGTGATGGGGACGGGGGAATCGGGCATGGTTCCTCCTCGTAGGCGGCCGTACGGGACTTCGTACGTCGGACCGCCCTCGCCCTCATTCATGCCCAGCACCACCGGCGCGTCAACGGCGCATTGGGGCTCGGCACGGCCCGCGGCCCGCCCACGGTCCGCCCACGGTCCGGACGCCCTCGTCCGGACTCCCCGCCTCCGACGAGGCCGGTGCGTCAGACGCCCTCGACCTGCGTCGGCTGCTGCAGGTCGTCCGCGTGCTCACCCGTCACCAGGTACACCACGCGCTTGGCCACCGACACCGCGTGGTCCGCGAAGCGCTCGTAGTAGCGGCCCAGCAGGGTCACGTCCACGGCCGTCTCGATGCCGTGCTTCCAGCGGTCGTCCATCAGGTGCTGGAACAGCGTGCGGTGCAGCTGGTCCATCTCGTCGTCGTCCTGCTCCAGCTGGAGCGCGAGGTCGACGTCCTTCGTGATGATCACCTCGGCGGCCTTCGCCATCAGGCGCTGCGCCAGCTGCCCCATCTCCAGGATGGTGGCGTGCAGGTCCCGCGGCACGGCCCGGTCCGGGAAGCGCAGCCGGGCGAGCTTCGCCACGTGCTGGGCGAGGTCGCCGCTGCGCTCCAGGTCGGCGCTCATCCGCAGGGAGGTCACGACGATGCGCAGGTCGGTGGCGACCGGCTGCTGGCGGGCCAGCAGGGCGATGGCGCGCGCCTCCAGGTCGTGCTGGAGGTCGTCGACCTTCTGGTCGGCGGCGATGACGCTCTCGGCGAGCTTCAGGTCGGCGTCGAGCATGGACGTCGTGGCCCGCCCGATCGCGGAGCCGACGAGTCGGGCCATCTCGACCAGGCCTTCTCCGATCGAGTCCAGTTCCTCGTGGTACGCGTCGCGCATGTCTCGTGTCCCTCTCTCGACCTACTACTGCGGTACTGCCCGGGGGCGGGCCGGGGCGGCCAGCGGCCCCACGGTGACACGGTGAGCCGCAAACGCGTCCGACTCCGGCACCACAAGTGAATCAACCCCGTCGCCAGGGTGAACTCTGGGCGACGACTGTTCGAGGTGCCACCCGAACGGCTGTGGAAGTGTCCTCGCGCCTGCTTAACCTGGATCCATGGACGTGAACGCGGCGGTCGCCGCAGCTGCAGCGATCGCCGGTCTTTGCACCGGTGTGATCGCGATGCTGGCGTTCCGCTGGAGCGAGCGCGACCAGGCCCGCCCCACCCGGAGCTCCATGCGCCCCGACATCAACGCGGTGCTGCCGCCCGGCGTGGACACGGTCCTCTCCGTGCTGCGCTCCTCGGCGGTCGTACTGGACGAGGGCGACGCGGTGGTCAAGGCCAGCTCGGCGGCGTACGCCCTCGGCCTGGTCCGCGGCGGCAAGCTCGCCGTGGAGCCGATGCTCCACATGGCCCGCGACACCCGCCGCGACGGGGAGATACGCCAGGTCGAGCTGGACCTGCCCCGGCGCGGTACCGGTCGGGGAGAGGCCCTCGCGGTCTCGGCGCGCGTCGCCCCGCTCGGCTCCCGCCTGGTGCTCCTCCTGGTCGAGGACCTCACCGAGGCCCGCCGCATCGAGGCCGTACGCCGCGACTTCGTCGCCAACGTGTCGCACGAGCTGAAGACCCCGGTCGGGGCGATCTCCCTGCTGTCCGAGGCCGTCATGGACGCCGCGGACGACCCCGAGGCGGTCAGCCGCTTCGCCGGCCGCATGCAGATCGAGTCCACCCGACTGATCAACCTCGTGCAGGAGCTCATCGACCTCTCCCGGGTGCAGAACGACGACCCGCTGGAGGACGCCGAGCCCGTACGCGTGGACACGCTGGTCGCCGAGGCCATCGACCGCTGCCGCCACACGGCGTCCTCGAAGCAGATCACCATGGCCGCGGGCGGCACCGCCGACCTGCGCGTATGGGGCAACCGCGGACAGCTCGCAGCCGCCCTAGGAAATCTGGTCGAGAACGCCGTCAACTACAGTCCCGCCCGCACCCGCGTCGGCATCGCCGGACGCAGGGTGACGGCTCCTGGGGGAGACTTGATCGAGATCGCCGTGACCGACCAGGGCATCGGCATCCCGGAAAAGGACCGCGAGCGCATCTTCGAGCGCTTCTACCGCGTGGACCCGGCCCGCTCCCGAGCCACGGGAGGAACCGGCCTCGGCCTTGCGATCGTGAAGCACGTGGCGGCCTCGCACGGCGGGGAGGTGTCGGTATGGAGCTCGGAGGGCCAGGGTTCCACGTTCACCCTGCGACTCCCTGAAGCGGCCGCGCCGGCCCCGGCGGCGGCCCACGCCACCCACCCGACCCCTGCCTGACCCAGAACCGCCCCAGCCATTCCTGCCCCGGAGGTCCTTCCGTGACCCGAGTGCTCGTCGTCGAGGATGAGGAATCCTTCAGCGACGCCCTGTCCTACATGCTCCGCAAGGAGGGCTTCGAGGTCGCCATCGCCGCGACCGGGCCCGACGGGCTCGACGAGTTCGAGCGCAACGGCGCCGACCTCGTCCTCCTCGACCTGATGCTCCCCGGCCTGCCCGGCACGGAGGTCTGCCGGCAGCTGCGCGGCCGCTCCAACGTCCCCGTGATCATGGTGACCGCCAAGGACAGCGAGATCGACAAGGTCGTCGGGCTGGAGATAGGAGCAGATGACTACGTCACCAAGCCCTTCTCCTCCCGCGAGCTGGTCGCCCGCATCCGCGCGGTCCTGCGCCGCCGCGGCGAGCCGGAGGAGGTCACCCCGGCGGCCCTGGAGGCCGGCCCCGTACGGATGGACGTCGACCGCCACGTCGTCACCGTCTCCGGCGGCAAGGTGGACCTCCCGCTGAAGGAGTTCGACCTGCTGGAGATGCTGCTGCGCAACGCGGGCCGCGTGCTGACCCGTATGCAGCTCATCGACCGGGTCTGGGGCGCCGACTACGTCGGCGACACCAAGACGCTGGACGTCCACGTCAAGCGCCTCCGCGCCAAGATCGAGCCGGACCCGGGCGCGCCGCGCTACCTGGTGACGGTGCGCGGCCTCGGCTACAAGTTCGAGCCGTAGGCCGCGGGCGCTCGCGCGGTCCGGGGCCGGTCGGAGGCCGGCACGGCGTCCCGAAGCCGGTGAGGCCCCCGGGCCTCGCCGTGCGAGGGGCGCACGCGAGATGGGGTTCGAGCCGGACCCGGGCGCGCCGCGCTACCTGGTGACGGTGCGCGGCCTCGGCTACAAGTTCGAGCCGTAGGTCGACCCGGTCCTGAAGGCCGTACGGGAAGGGCCCCCACCCGCTGATGCGGATGGGGGCCCTTCCCGTATGCGTACGCGGGGTCCGCGTCAGTGGCCGGCGCTGTGCGAGGGGGAACCCGACGGCGTACCGGTGGCGCTGCCCGAGGCGGACCCGGACGGGGTGGCGCCCGCGGCCGCGCCGGTGGCCCCGGCGGACGGGGAGCCGGACGGGGAGCCCGACGGCGTGCCCGAGGGGGTGCCGGACGCGGTGGCGGCCGGGGCCGGGGCCGCGGTCGGGCCGAACGGCGCGAACGCACCGGTGGCCGGGACCACGAAGGCCTCCAGCTCGATGCCGCCCGTGCTGCTCAGCTGGAAGAGGACCTTCTGGACCTCGCCGTCCCGGACGGTCGCGGCGCCGTCCTCGATCACGGCAGAGGCGTTGCCCTTGCCGCCGATCACGACGTAGCCGAGGGCCGGCACGGTGACCTTGCCGGAGCCTTCGGCCGGCTTCAGCGCGACCTTGCCCTTGCCACCCGGGAGGGTGATGCCGTCAAGCGTCTGTGCCTTGGTGCCGTTGTTGAAGACCGTCGCGGAGACGACCGCGGGACCCTTCTCGCCCTTCTGGCCCTGGGTGATCACCAGTGCGTTCTGGACCTCGATGTCGCCCTTGGTGGCGGCGGCGTTGTCCGGCTTGATCTGGAGGGTCTGCGCGTCCTGGCCCGCACCGCATGCGGCCAGCGAGGCGATCGAGAACACGACGGCGGTGGCGGCGAGGGCGCCGCGTCGAAGGCTGCGGCTCACGGCGGCGGCATCTCCTTGGACGAACGGAAGGGGCGGGTGGACGCTCGGAACGGCCGAGGTAAAGCCGCTCTAAGGGTGTGTCAGCGCGCTTAGGTTACCGAGCCGCCGCCCGGCCCCCGCACCCGACCCTCCGCAGCGCAGCCGCCGCCCTGGGAGCGTCCCGCGATCTTGCATTCCGCCGTGCCGTTCACCGAGCCGTTCACCGCGCCGATCTTGTGGCGCTCGCATATCGTGCGCCGGCCCCCTGCTGATCAATTTCCGGATTCCCTCGAACGCACTTCGTGATCAATTCAGGATTGGGCCGGAACCCGCCCGGTGAGGGCGGTCGCCAGTCGGACGGAGTAGTTCGGTTTCTCGACTCGGAACCCGGCAAAACGGGACGTACGTCACACTGATGGGGGTGCCGGGCAGGTGTAGCGTGGCCCTTTCGCCTGGTCCGCGCAGCCCCCCCGACCTGCGAATACCCTCTTCCGGAAGCTCTCCGCAGCACGTTCCTGTTGCTGTTGTCAAGCCCCGAGATGTGCCCTGACCTGCGAAAACGCCATTCATAACGGTCAGTTCTCGTGTTACCCTGGATAGCCACGGAAGGGGTACCTGTCACATGACGTTCAAGGTTGGCGACACCGTGGTCTATCCCCATCACGGGGCCGCGCTGATCGAGGCCATTGAGACTCGTCAGATCAAAGGCGTGGACAAGACCTACTTGGTGCTCAAGGTCGCCCAGGGCGACCTGACGGTTCGTGTGCCTGCGGACAATGCGGAGTTCGTCGGCGTTCGCGACGTAGTCGGCCAGGACGGGCTGGACCGGGTCTTCGAGGTGCTTCGCGCACCGTATGCAGAAGAGCCGACGAACTGGTCCCGGCGCTACAAGGCAAATCTGGAGAAGCTCGCTTCTGGCGATGTCATCAAGGTCGCCGAAGTGGTGCGTGACCTGTGGCGTCGTGAGCGCGAGCGCGGGCTGTCCGCGGGCGAGAAGCGCATGCTCGCGAAGGCACGCCAGATTCTGGTGAGCGAGCTCGCGCTCGCTGAGAACACGAACGAGGACAAGGCCGAGGCCCTCCTCGACGAGGTGCTCGCGTCCTGACGCGAGTCCCCGTGCACCACTTGGTGCGCAGCTTGCCGCGGTGCCCGATGACAAGGTCTCTCCTCCACGAGAGGCCTGTTGCCGGGCGCTGCGGCATGTCTGTATCCGTACCTTTTGCCTTACTGCCACCATCGCGATGGCGTGCCGGGCCCGGGCAGCCTGCTCGACCGGTCGTCACGGAAGGGGCGAGGGGCGTCGCACCCGGCACCCTTCAGGCCATACCCATGTCGGCCGAAGTCACAAACCTGGCTCGGAGCTACTGATGTCTGACGTTACGCGTCCCCACCGCACCGCCGCGGTGATCCCGGCCGCCGGCCGGGGGGTACGCCTCGGTCCCGGTGCCCCCAAGGCCCTGCGGGCCCTCGGCGGCACCCCGATGCTCATCCACGCCGTACGCGCGATGGCCAGCTCCCGCGCGGTCTCCCTCGTGGTGGTCGTGGCCCCGCCCGCGGAGGCCGCCGAGGTGCGCCTGCTGCTGGGCGAGCACGCGCTGCCCGAGCGCACCGAGCTGCTGGTCGTCCCGGGCGGGGAGACCCGCCAGGATTCCGTCCGCGCCGGCCTCGACGCGCTGCCGCCGGACGTCACCTCCGTACTCATCCACGACGCGGCCCGCCCGCTCGTCCCCGTGGACACGGTGGACTCGGTCATCGAGGCCGTACGCGACGGCGCGCCCGCCGTGGTGCCCGCGCTGCCCCTGGCCGACACCGTCAAGGAGGTCGAGCCCGGCAAGCCCGGCGAGCCCGAGCCGGTCCTCGGCACGCCCGAGCGGGCCCGGCTGCGCGCCGTGCAGACCCCGCAGGGCTTCGACCTCGCCACCCTCCGGCAGGCGCACGCCGCGATCGCCGTCGCCGGCGAGGGCGCCACCGACGACGCCGGAATGGTGGAACGGCTCGGCGTCACCGTCGTGGTGATCCCGGGCCACGAAGAGGCCTTCAAGGTCACCCGCCCGCTCGACCTGGTCCTCGCAGAGGCCGTACTCGCCCGCAGGAGGGCCACCGATGGCTACTGAGCCGACCACTCCCGTCGCGCCGCTGATCCCGCTCGTCGGCATCGGCACCGACGTCCACGCCTTCGAGACCGGCCGCGAGCTGTGGTGCGCCGGCCTGCTCTGGGAGGGCGAGGACGGCCTCGCCGGCCACTCCGACGGTGACGTCGCCGCCCACGCCGCCTGCGACGCGCTCTTCTCCGCCGCCGGCGTCGGAGACCTCGGCGCGCACTTCGGCACCTCCCGCCCCGAGTGGTCCGGAGCCGCGGGCGTCACCCTTCTGGCGGAAGCGGCCCGTATCGTCCGCGCCGAGGGCTTCGAGATCGGCAACATCGCCATCCAGGTGATCGGCGTACGCCCGAAGATCGGCAAGCGGCGCGAAGAGGCGCAGAAGGCGCTCGCGGCCGCCGCCGGCGCCCCCGTCTCGGTGTCCGGCACCACCACCGACGGGCTGGGGCTCACCGGCCGCGCCGAAGGGCTCGCCGCCATCGCCACGGCCCTCGTGTACCGGACGAACCCGGCCTGATCGCTCGTAGCGGCCGAACATCTTCGGCAACAAAGGTGCCCCGGGTCCCGAAAGGGTCGCGGGGCACTGCTACAGGGCCACTACCCTGGATGCCGTGACTATTCGCCTGTACGACACCAGCGCCCGGCAGATCCGCGACTTCATCCCGCTCACCGCGGGCTGTGTCTCGATCTACCTGTGCGGCGCCACGGTGCAGGCCGCCCCGCACATCGGGCACATCCGGTCGGGCCTCAACTTCGACATCATGCGCCGCTGGTTCGAGCACCGGGGCTACGAGGTCACCTTCATCCGCAACGTCACGGACATCGACGACAAGATCATCACGAAGGCCGCCGAGCAGCGCCGCCCGTGGTGGTCCATCGGCTACGAGAACGAGCGCGCCTTCAACGACGGCTACACCGCGCTCGGCTGCCTCCCGCCCACCTACGAGCCGCGCGCCACCGGCCACGTCACCGAGATGGTCGAGATGATGCGCGGCCTCATCGAGCGCGGTCACGCGTACGAGTCCGAGGGCAACGTCTACTTCGACGTGAAGTCCTTCCCCGGCTACCTCTCGCTCTCCCGCCAGGAGCTCGACAACATCCGCCAGCCGGAGAGCACCGGCGAGACCGGCAAGCGCGACGCCCGTGACTTCGCCATGTGGAAGTCCGTCAAGCCCGGCGAGCCCTCCTGGGAGACCCCTTGGGGCCGCGGCCGTCCCGGCTGGCACCTGGAGTGCTCCGCCATGGCGCACAAGTACCTCGGTGAGGCCTTCGACATCCACGGCGGCGGGCTCGACCTGATCTTCCCGCACCACGAGAACGAGATCGCCCAGGCCCAGGCCTTCGGCGACGAGTTCGCCAAGTACTGGGTGCACAACGCCTGGGTCACCATGTCCGGCGAGAAGATGTCCAAGTCGCTGGGCAACTCCGTCCTCGTCTCCGAGATGGTCAAGCAGTGGCGCCCGATCGTCCTGCGCTACTACCTCGGCACCCCGCACTACCGGTCGATGATCGAGTACAGCGAGGAGGCCCTGCGCGAGGCCGAGTCGGCCTTCGCCCGGATCGAGGGCTTCTACCAGCGCGTCATCGAGAAGGCCAGCGGTCCCGTCGAGCCGGCGCGCGAGGTCCCGCCCGCCTTCGCCGAGGCGATGGACGACGACCTGGGTGTCCCGCAGGCGCTCGCGATCGTCCACACCACCGTCCGCCAGGGCAACAGCGCGCTCGCCGCCGACGACAAGGACGCGGCCATCGCGCGCCTGTCCGAGGTACGGGCCATGCTGGGCGTCCTCGGCCTGGACCCGCTCGACCCGCACTGGGACGGTGGGAACGGGTCCGACCGCGGCGAGGAGCTCCACGGCGCCGTGGACACCCTCGTACGACTCGTCCTGGAGCAGCGCGAGTCCGCCCGGGCCCGCAAGGACTGGGCGACCGCGGACGCGATCCGCGACCAGCTCCAGCAGTCCGGGCTGGTCATCGAGGACAGCCCCACCGGTCCGCGCTGGACGCTCGGCCCCCGCTGAGCCCAGCAGCTGAGCTTGGTGTGCTGCCCGGCGCTCCGGGCGGCACACTCTTCATACGTACATATCGCAGCACCAACGAAAACAGGTAGAAGTCATGGCCGGGAACAGCCAGCGCAGGAACCGTCGCACGTCCAACAAGAAGGGCGCGACGGTCGGCAGCGGTGGCCAGCGGCGCAAGGGCCTGGAAGGCAAGGGCCCCACGCCCAAGGCCGAGGACCGCAAGAAGCACAAGGCCAACCGCATCAGCAACGCCATGGCCCGCCAGGCGGCCAAGCGTCGCCCGGCCCCGCGCCGCGGTGGTCCCAAGGGCACCAGCGAGATGGTCGTCGGCCGCAACCCGGTCTTCGAGGCGCTGCGCGACGGTGTCCCCGCCACGACGCTCTACGTCCAGCAGTTCATCGACAACGACGAGCGCGTCCGCGAGGCCCTCCAGCTCGCGGCCGAGCGCGGCAACATCAACCTGATGGAAGCCCCGCGCCCCGAGCTCGACCGCATGACCAACGGGCTCAACCACCAGGGCCTGGTCCTCCAGGTCCCGCCGTACGAGTACGCGCACCCCGAGGACCTCACCGCGGCCGCCTACGACGAGGGCGACGACCCGCTGATCGTCGCGCTCGACGGCGTCACCGACCCGCGCAACCTCGGCGCGATCGTCCGCTCCGTCTCCGCCTTCGGCGGCCACGGCGTGGTCATCCCCGAGCGTCGCGCCGCCGGCATGACCGCCGGTGCGTGGAAGACCTCGGCCGGCACCGCCGCCCGCACCCCGGTCTCGCGCGTCACCAACCTGACCCGCGCCCTCCAGGACTACAAGAAGGCCGGCATCACCGTCGTCGGCCTCGCGGCCGAGGGCACCCACGAGGTCCAGGACCTGGAGGTGCTCGGCGGTCCGGTCGTCATCGTCGTCGGCTCCGAGGGCAAGGGTCTCGGCCGGCTCGTCGGCGAGAACTGCGACTACCTCGTGCGCATCCCGATGCCGGGCGGCGCCGAATCCCTCAACGCCGGTGTCGCCGCCGGTGTCGTGCTCTACGAGGCGGCCCGCCGCCGCGCCGTCCGCGGCCGCGTCTGAGCTCCGCGCGACTGATCCACTTGGCTCAGGGAATGTGACCCGTGAGCGTGTCACCCCGCCCGATTCGGGCGGGGTGGCTTGATCTTGACGGGTCTCGGACACATCCCTGACGTCAAGGCAGTGTCCTAAGCACTGATCACTCGGTTAGATGAGTGTGGACACCAGAACGTCAGGGTTCGACGACCAGCCCGCGCTGAGCATGGTCAAGGTGCCGTGCGACCCCGCACAGGTCATCGTCAACCACGCCAGCTTCCGCGTGCGGCTCGCACCGAGCCCGAGCGCGCGTTCCAAGCCCGCGAAGGCCCCCGGCCGCGCACCCGTTCTGGGTGGCGCCGTGGTGGCGGCCGCCGGGGCCACCCGCCGCCGGGCCCCCGTGGTCTGGAGCGGCAAGTCCGACGCCGGCGACGCCGCCGCCATGGGCGGTCTGCTCCAGGCCGTCCGTGAGGCCGGCCGCGGACACGACGAGTACGACGGCGGCGCCACCCAGGTCATCCCCCGCGTCGACCTGGCCCACGACCTCGCCGAGGACACCGTCGCCACGCCGACCGTCATCGGCCAGCGAAGCTACGGGGACCCCACCGAGACCCGCCCGCCGGCCGCCGTACGCGACCTGCCCTACCAGCAGGAGCCGCCCGGCTTCGGCCCCGGGGCCGACTCCCGCCGGGCCGGCCCCGACACGCGCGGGCAGGCCTCCTACTACCCCGGCCGCCGGATGAACCTCGGCGTCGTGCTGCTCCCGCTGCGCGTCTTCCTCGGCTTCATCTCCATCTACGCCGGCATGGGCAAGCTCTGCGACCCCGTCTACTTCGACGGCGGCGAGCGCGGCTCCATGGTCACCTGGCTGCACACGCTGAACCCGTGGGCGCTCGCCGAACCGCTGCGCGACTTCGCCCTCGCGCACCCGGTCGGCGCGGGCCTGAGCGTCGCCTTCCTCCAGGTCATCGTCGGCGTGCTCACGGTCTTCGGCCTGTGGCAGCGGTTCGCCGCCTGCTTCGGGGCGCTGCTGTCCGCCGCCCTGCTGATGACGGTGAGCTGGAAGACCGTCCCGGCCTACGACGCGCCCGACATCATCTACCTCGCCGCCTGGAGCCCGCTGATCATCGCGGGGGCCCCCGTCTACTCCCTCGACGGCCGCCTCGCCGGCGAGGCCTGGCGGACCCTCGGCCCGCGCTCGGAGATCTGGCGGCTGCGGCGGCGCGTCCTGCGCCGCGGGGCCGTCATGGCCACCGTCGTGTGCGGGCTCACCCTGCTCGTCGGCTCGCTCCTCGGCGGCGCCGTCCGCTCCTCCACCGTCGTCACCGTCCCCGGGCCGGGCGAGGCGCCCAGCAACTACCTGCCGGGCCGTCCGCTGCCGCAGGCACCGGCGAGCCCGCAGCCGGGGCAGCAGCGGTCCACGCAGGCGCCGAGCAAGGCCGCCTCGCCCTCGGCGAGCGCGACCGAGCCCGCCGCGAAGTCCGGGAAGACCGCGTCCGGCAGCCCCTCCAAGGGGACCTCGGGGACCCGCTCCGAGTCGCCGGCCGCGACGCGCGGCACCACCGGCAAGCAGCAGACCCCGCGCAGCACCCCCCGGCAGTCCTCCGCACCGAGGCAGCCGTCCTCCTCCGCGGGGAGCAGCACGGGCGGCGGGGCTCCGGCCCCCAAGCAGCCCGGCCTGATCGGCGGGCTCATCGGCTGACACCGGCACACGGCCATCGGGGCCCGGCGCGCGCGAGCGTGCCGGGCCCCCGTGCGTGTGCCGGGCGCGCGAAGCCGCGTACGTACGGGCACCGATCGGCCGTGACGGGCCTCAGGGGCCCTTCTGAGCCGCCAACTCCCGTGCGGCCTCGGTGAGGTCCTTCGCGGTGTCGATCGCCCGCCAGTAGGCGCCCTGCGGCAGCGGGAAGCCCGCGAGGCGTCGCTCGCGGGCCAGACGCGGGAACGTCGTGCGCTCGTGGTCGCCCAAGTCCGGGAGCAGCGAGGCGAATTCGGGGCTGAAGACGTACACGCCGGCGTTGACGAGGTAGGGCGACGGTGGGGCCTCGATGAAGTCCAGCACGTGCCCGAACTCGTTGGTCTCCACGACCCCCCACGGGATGCGCGGCCGCGCCAGCGCGAGCGTGGCCACCGCGTCCCGCTCCGCGTGGAAGGCGGCCATCTCGCGGAGCGAGAAGCGGGTCCACACGTCACCGTTGGTCGCGTACCAGGCCCCGTCGGGGTGCGGGAGGTGCCGGGCGGCGTACTTGAGACCGCCGCCGCGGCCCAGCGGTTCCTCCTCGACCACCGTGGTCACGCGGAGCGGCAACCGGGCCCCGGCCAGCCACTCCTGGAGCACCTCGGCCAGGTGCCCGCAGGAGACCACGGCGTCCGTGACCCCCTCGGAGGCCAGCCAGGCCAGCTGGTGCCCGATGATCGGCACGCCCGTCCCCGGGATCTCGACCATCGGCTTCGGACGGTCGTCCGTGTACGGCCGCAGCCGCGAACCCTGGCCGCCCGCCAGGACGACGGCCTGGGTGGGGGCGGCGGGGAACACGGCTGCGGGGGGTGCGGGTGGAGCGGATCGGTGGTCGTCGGTCATGACGGCCAGCGTAGGGACGTGACGAGCGTCAGCCCATGGAGGCGACGCCGGAGGCGTACGAGGTGTCGCAGACGGGCCGGGAGTACGACTGGGCCTTCGTCGGGCCGTAGGCGTCCACGGCGGCACGCCCCAGCGCCCGCGCGATCCCCACGCAGTGCTCGGCGAGCGAGGGCCGCTTGTTCACCTCCTGCTGGAGGTGGGTCAGGACGTCGTCCGGCCGCTCGCCCTGCTGCAGCTCGCCGACGAGCTGGTCGCGCAGCACCTCGTGCGCGGCACGCGGCTTCGCGGGGACGGAGACGTCCTCGGCGGCGGCGGTCAGGACCTGGGAGGACGAAGTGTCCGCCCAGGGGACCATGGTGACCGCGAGGGTCCCGGACAGGACCAGGACGACGGGCAGGACCAGGGCGAGGGAACGGCCGATTCGGCGGGCAGTGTGGGTCACGAGGGCGAGAGTAGCGCTCGGTGAGGATTTGGCGACATTTAGTCACTCTGTCGGGGGATGGTTCGACGTGGTTTTTCGAATCAAGGGTTGACGGTTGGGGCCGAATGGCCCGGTCTGCCGGGGTTCCGGCACCGGTCGCGGGCGGGCAACGGACGCCGAAGGGGCGCCCCTTGACGGGACGCCCCTCCAACGACCGCGAAACCTGCGGGAGCTGCTACTTGGACAGTCGCTCGCCGGAGGAGGTCGAGAAGACGTGGATCTCGTCCGCGCGCGGCACCACGTGGAGGTTGGAGCCCTTCTCCGGGACCTGACGGCCGCCCACGCGCACCACGAGGTCCTGCGAGCCCTCGGCGGTGGTGGTGGAGCCGTAGACGTAGCCGTCGGCGCCGAGTTCCTCGACGACGTTCACGACCATGGTCAGACCGCCGCTCTCGGCGACGTCGAAGTGCTCCGGGCGGACGCCGACCGTGACGGTGCGGTCGCCCGCGTCGGCCGCCGCGGACAGCGCCTCGCGGGACACCGGGACGACGCTGTCGCCGAACTTCACGCCGCCGTCGGTGATCGGGACCTCGACCAGGTTCATGGCCGGCGAACCGATGAAGCCGGCGACGAAGAGGTTCGCGGGACGGTCGTACATGTTGCGCGGGGTGTCGACCTGCTGGAGCAGCCCGTCCTTCAGGACGGCCACGCGGTCGCCCATCGTCATCGCCTCGACCTGGTCGTGGGTGACGTAGACCGTGGTGATGCCGAGGTCGCGCTGGAGCGCCGCGATCTGCGTGCGGGTGGAGACGCGGAGCTTGGCGTCGAGGTTCGACAGCGGCTCGTCCATCAGGAACACCTGCGGCTTGCGCACGATGGCGCGGCCCATGGCGACGCGCTGGCGCTGACCGCCGGAGAGCGCCTTGGGCTTCCGGTCGAGGTACGGGGTCAGGTCGAGCATCTTCGCCGCGTCCTCCACCTTCTTGCGAATGGTGGCCTTGTCCTCACCGGCGATCTTGAGCGCGAAGCCCATGTTGTCGGCGACGGTCATGTGCGGGTAGAGCGCGTAGTTCTGGAACACCATCGCGATGTCCCGGTCCTTGGGCGGCAGGTGCGTGACGTCGCGGTCACCGATGCGGATGGCGCCGCCGTTGACGTCCTCCAGGCCGGCGAGCATGCGCAGCGAGGTGGACTTGCCGCAGCCGGACGGGCCGACGAGGACGAGGAACTCGCCGTCCTGGATCTCCAGCTCGAGCTGGTCGACGGCCGGCTTGTCGCCGCCGGGGTACAGACGGGTCGCCTTGTCGAAAGTGACAGAAGCCATGGTGATGAATCCCTTCTACCGGCAGGAACGTGCCGGACGATCCGAGTGGAAGGAAGAATGGGTCTAGTCCACCAGGTGGACTTCCGCTCGACGCTACCCGTCCGGACGGCCGCTGTCAGCATCGGGAAGGTGTCGAATTTCGCATTACGCGATGTGGGCCGCTGTGTAGAGTGATGACGGTTGCGCCTCCTTAGCTCAGCTGGCCAGAGCAACGCTCTTGTAAAGCGTAGGTCGTCGGTTCGAATCCGACAGGGGGCTCCGAGGAAGTACACAGAGGCCCTGTCGTCCGAACGGGCGGGAGGGCCTCTGACCGTTCGGGGGCTGTCCGGCAGGGGAGGCGGAGATGGTCGCGCGGTACGTCGTCGCACCGAACGGGGGCAGGCGAGCCCACCGGGACATCACCTCCGCCCTCGCCGAGGCGGCCCGGCGCGGACGGCCGGCGCTGATCGAGATCGAGCCCGGCCACTACGAGGAGACGCTCACCGTCCGCGGCGAGACCCGACTGGTCGCGGTCGGGGGCCCCGGCTCGGTCGTGGTCACGCGGCCCCGCGGCACCGTCCTGGACTCCTGGGCGCCGGTGGTCGTCCAGGGGCTCGTCCTGCTCGGCCGGGGCGCCGACGTGGTGAGCTGCCACGCCGGGGCGCTGACGCTGGAACACACCGAGATCCGGGCCCACGACGGGGTCGCCGTGCACGCCCGACCGGGCACCTCGCTGACGCTGCGGGACAGTACCGTCCTGCACGGCCGGGTCCTGCTCGCCGGCGCCGAGGGGCTCGTCGAACGGTGCCGGTTCACCGACGCCGCGGACAACGCGCTCGCCGTGATCGACGGCGGCCGGCTCTCGCTCACCGGCAGCCGGATCGAGGGCAGCCGCCTCCACGGGTTACGCGTCAGCGGCGGATCGGCCCGGATCGAGCGGTGCGTACTGACCCGCACCGGGATGGCCGCGGTCTTCGCGGACGCGCGGGCGGAACTGACCGTGACCGACTGCCTCGTCGAGTCCGTGCAGGCGGAGGCCATCGCCTACGTCGAGCAGTCCCGGGGCAGCGTGGAGCGCACCCGCGTCCTCGACGCGCGGTACGGGATCGCGGTGGCGAGCGGCGCCGACCCGGTGGTGCGCGACTGCGTACTCACCGGCTGCCGCGACACCGGCCTCGACATCAACAACGGCGGCCGCGGCCGGTTCGAGAACTGCGAGATCACCCGGGCGGGCAACGTCGCGGTCCTCGTGACCAAGGGCGGTGCCCCGGAGGTCCACGACTGCCGTGTCGCCGACGGCAAGGTCGCGATCGCCGTCACCGACGGCGGCCGCGGCCGGTTCACCCGGATCGACATCCGCGACCTGACCAGCGCCGCCCTGCGGGTCCACGACGAGGCCACCGCCGTCTTCGAGCACATCACGGTGGAACGCTGCCCGTCCGGGCTGGAGACCCGGGGCAACGGCGGCACTCAGGCCGAACTCACCGACAGCGTCATGCGCGACGTCGCCATGGCCGCGGTCACCGCCCTCGGACAGACCTGGGTGACGCTGCGCCGGGTGACCGTGGAGCGGGCGGCGCTGGCCTTCGGCGCCGGGGAGGAGGCACAGCTGCTCCTGGAGGACTGCGGGGCCGCGGCGGTCACCACCGGCGGGGCGTCCGCCTTCGGCGGCGCGCGCGTCCTCGCGCGGAACCTCACCGTCACCGGAAGCGACGGACTGGGCGTCTTCGCGCGGGACACGGCCCGGCTGGAGATCGAGGGCGCCACCCTCGTCGACTGCGCGGTGAGCGGCGCGAGCTTCGTCGACGACTCCGGAGGCCGGCTCGAAGGCTGCTCCGTGACGGGGACCGGGCAGCTGGGCGCCCTGCACAACGGGCTCGTCGACCTGGCCGGACTGAGCACGTCGCTGCCCGTGCTCGAGAAGACCGTGCGGACCGAACCCGGCCCCACGGTGGTCCACCACCATTACGAGGGACCGGTCTTCAACGGACCGGTCCACGATCTCCAACTGGCGTGGCGCAACATCCACGCCGTCCAGCACCGGACGACGAACGAGGACGGTAACCGCACATGAGCGATCAACGGCCGAACGCCGACGGGTCCGGTCCGGTCTTCCACGGCGCCGTCTCCGGAGCCCAGTTCGCCTGGGGCAACGAGACGGTCACCCAGAACCAGCAGAACAACACCGCGCCCCCGCCCGGCGCCGAGGCCCTCGCCTCCCTCGCCTCCCTCGTCGCCGACCTGCTGCGGCAGCTCCCCGAGGCGGGCCTGCCCGACTGGGACCGCGAGGACGCCGAGGCCGCCGCCCAGGACGTCCTGGCGGAGGTCGACGGGACCGGCGAGCCCCACCCGGGAAGGCTGCGCCGGGCCTTGGCCGCACTCAAGGGAGCCCTGGCACCGGTCGCGACCGGGGTGGCGGCCGGGACGGCGGTGGGGGCACAGGAATGGGCCCGGACGGCGATCGAGAGCCTGACCTCGGCCGCCTGATCAGTGGCGGCCCGAGATGCGGTCGGCCAGGCGGGCCAAGGGGGTGGTCGTCGGGCGGTGGGTGGCGCTCTCGTGGCGGTCCGCCTCGCGGTAGGCGGCGTAGAGGGCCTGGACGCCGAGCCAGCGCAAGGGCTCCGGCTCCCAGCGGCGGACGCGGTGGTTCACCCACGGCAGGGTGGTCAGCTCGGTGGATTCGCCGAGGACCAGGTCGCGCAGGGTGCGGGCCGCGAGGTTGGCGGTGGCGACGCCCGAGCCCACGTAGCCGCCCGCCCAGCCCAGGCCCGAGGCGCGGTCCAGGGTGACCGTGGCGCACCAGTCGCGGGGCACGCCGAGCACACCTGACCAGGCGTGGGTGATCTCCGTACCCGCGAGCTGCGGGAAGAAGGAGGTCAGGAGGTCGGTCAGGGCCGAAACGGTGGCGGGCTGGGTACGGCCGTCGTTGTCGGTGCGCGAGCCGAAGCGGTACGGGACCCCGCGGCCGCCGATCGCGATGCGGTCGTCGGCGGTGCGCTGCGCGTACATGTACGCGTGGGCCATGTCGCCCAGCAGCGTGCTGTCCGACCAGCCCAGCCGGGACCAGGTCTCGGCGGGCAGCGGGGCCGTCACGATCATCGAGGAGTTCATCGGGAGCCAGGACCGCTTCTGGCCCTTGAGGGCGGCGGTGAAGCCCTCGGTGCAGCGCAGCACGTAGGGGGCGCGGACCGTGCCGTACGGGGTGACGGCCCGGCGCGGGGCGATCTCGGTGACGGGCGTGGACTCGTGGATGACCACCCCGAGCGCTTCGACGGCGGCGGCCAGGCCCGTGACCAGCTTCAACGGGTGGATGCGGGCGCCGTGGGGGCTCCAGCTGGAGCCGACGGCGTCGGCGATGTCGAGGCGGGCACGGGTGGCGGGGGCGTCGAGGAATTCGCGGTCGGTCGCGCCCTCGTCGAAGGCGACCTCGTGGGCGTGGAAGGCCTTCAGGCGGGCGAGTTGGGCGGGGGTGCGGGCGACTTCGAGGACGCCGCCGCGGTGGATGTCGGCGTCGATGCCCTCCTTCACGGCGACGTCGATGACCTCGGTGACGGTCGCGTTCATGGCCTGCTGGAGGCGGCGGGCGGCCGGGCGACCGTGGAGGGCGGCGTAGCGGTCGCGGCCGGCGATGCCGTTGTAGAGCCAGCCGCCGTTGCGGCCGGAGGCGCCGTAGCCGCAGAACTTCTGTTCCAGGACGGTGATCCGGAGGTCGGGGGCGGCGAGCTTGAGGTAATAGGCGGTCCACAGGCCGGTGTACCCCCCCCCGACGATGACGACGTCGGCGGTGGTGTCGGTGGTGAGGGGTGCGCGGGGTGGGGTGGCCGGGGTGCGGCTGGGCGCGGTCGCGTACCAGAAGGAAATACCGCCGTTGATCGTCATGGGGGAGTTGGTACACCCCGTTTCGCAGGGGTGTCCAGGGACGGTGTGTCGTGGTTCGGGGGTGTCGGTTGGACGGCGTGCGGTGTCCTGCGGGGTGCTCGGCGGTGTGCGGTACGGCTCGGGCTGCGCCCGGGGCGGCGCCTCAAACGCCGGCGGGGCTGGA
>NZ_JBGBPT010000061.1:0-55710 GCF_041106355.1 Streptomyces sp. BF23-19
GCCCGCGGACCCCGACCCCGACCCGCCCGCCGACGCGCACCGGGATCCGCACCCCGGCCCGCACGTCGACGCGGCGGTCGCCCAGCAGTTGCGCCACGCCCGGCACGCGCCCTGGCCCTACACACGGCTCGACGTGGCCGCCGCGCGGGCCGCCGGCCACCGGCCCCACCCGATCCGCCAGTTCGTCCTCAAGACCCGCAGCCGCTGCAACCTCGCCTGCACCTACTGCTACGTCTACGAGATGGCCGACCAGGGCTGGCGCGACCAGCCGCCCGCGATGACCCCCGCCACCATCGCCCGCGCCGCGCAGCGGATCGCCGAGCACGCCGCCGCCCACGACCTGCCCCGGATCGACCTGGTCCTGCACGGCGGCGAGCCGCTGCTTTCCGCCCCCGCCCAACTGGCCGCGCCCGTCGAGGCCGTACGGACCGCCGTGGCCGGGGCAGCCCCGTCCACGCGGGTCACCGCCACCGTCCAGACCAACGGCACCCTGCTCACCCGCGGCCGCCTCACCGCCCTGGCCGCCGCCGGGATCCGGGTCGGCGTCAGCCTCGACGGCGGGCTGCCCGCACACAACACCCGCCGGGTGGATCACGCCGGACGGCCCGGCTTCGCGTCCGCCGCCCGCGGCCTACGGCTGCTGGCCCGCCACCCGCAGAGCTACGCCGGTGTGCTCTGCGTCGTCGATCTCGACCAGGACCCGATCGAGACCTACGAGTCCCTGCTCGCCTTCGACCCGCCCAGCGTCGGGCTGCTCCTGCCGCTCGCGAACTGGAGCGCCCCGCCCCCCGGCCACCGCACCGGCCGGACCCCGTACGCGGACTGGCTGCTCGCCGTCTTCGAGCGCTGGTGGCACGACGGCGTACGGCGCACCCGGATCCAGCTCTTCGAGGAGATCATCGCCCTGTTGCTCGGCCTGCCCACCACCACCGAGACCCTCGGGCTCACGCCCGCCGCCACCGCCGTGATCGAGACCGACGGCTCCATCGAACAGGCCGACTCACTGAAATCCGCGTACGAGGGGGCCGCCGCGACCGGGATGACCCTCGACACCCACAGCTTCGACCAGCTCCTCGACCACCCCGGACTCGTCGCACGCCAGCTCGGCCGGGACGCGCTCGCCGGCTGGTGCCGTGCCTGCGAGCTGGTCGACGTGTGCGGCGGAGGGCACTACCCGCACCGCTACCGCGCCGGTGAGGGCTTCCGTAGGCCTTCCGTGTACTGCGCCGACCTGCAGCGACTGATCCGGCACATCGCCGCCGCCGTCCAACGGGCCGCGCAGACCACCCGGACCGCCGCCGGCGCCCCGGTCGCCGAAGCCGCCGGCGCCCCGGTCGCCGAAGCCACCGATCCCCCGGCCGCCGAAGCCCCCGCCGACCACCCTCCGGCGGTCGCCTCATGACCGACGCCCTCACCGCCTTCACCGTCTCCTCGCCCACCCTGCGCGCCCTCGCCTCCACCGAACCGTCCATGGAGGGCACCCGCCTGGTCCGCGACGTACGCCGCTCCAAACGCCTGCTCCTGCTGCGCGCGGTCCTCGACGCCGCCCCCGGCGGCAGCTCCGGGGAGACCGCCGACCACTGGGCCCTGCTGGAGGAGGCCGAGCGCCGCGACCCGGGCGCCGTGCGCGACGTACTGCACTACCCCGCCACCGGGGTGTGGGCCGAGGAGACCCTGCGCCGGCTGCACGCCCCCTGCGGCCCCCCGCCCGACCTGGGACACCTCGGGGCCCTCGCCGTCGCCGCCGCCCTGCGCGCCGGGATCCCCTTCAGCCACACCCTGCGGCCCCTGCACGGCCGGCTCGTCCTGCCCACCCTCGGCCTGCTGCGCCCGGACCGCCCCGGCCCGCTCGCCCTCTGCGAACGTTCCTGGGACCCCGACGACCCGGCCACCGTGCCCCTGCACGCCCTGCCCGGCGGCCGGACCGCCCTCGACGACCTCGACCCCTACCGGGCACCCGGCCCCGCGCAGCCCGCCCCGATCCGCCCCGCCCGCCGGCTCACCCCCAAGGGCCACAAGCGGTGGGACACCCAGTGGTCCGGCGCGCTCACCCTGCTCCAGCGCTACGACACCATCCGCGCGGAGGAGACCGTCCAACTGCTGCGCTCCGTCGTACCGCTGGCCGGCGGCTCCCGCTCCAGCGGCGCCACCCTCCCCGCGGCGGCCGGCTCCGTACTCGCCCGCGCACAGGCCCCGCCCGCCCTCGCCGCGACCCTGGTCCACGAGGTCCAGCACGGCAAACTGACCGCCCTCACCGACGTCCTGACCCTGCACACGGCCGACCACACGCCCCGCCACTGGGCCCCCTGGCGCAGCGACCCCCGCCCCCTGGACGGCCTGCTGCACGGCGCCTACGCCCACCTCGCCCTCGCCGGGTACTGGCAGCGCGCCGCCCTCTACGGGGCCCGCGGGGCCTGGGCCCAGCACGCCCGCATCCGCGCCCAGGTGGCAGCCGTCCTGCCCACCCTGCGGGCGCACGAGCTACTGACCACCGCCGGACGGGAGTTCACCGACGCGATGGGGGCCGCCGAACGCGCCATGGACGACCTGCCGCCGCCCGGCGACCAGCACACCGCGGCCCGCCGGGCCGTCGACCGAGAACGCCGCGCCTGGTGCGAGGCACACCCCGAACTCGCGGCGTTCGCACAAGGCTGACGGACCGTCCGCTGCGGTACCTTTCAAGCCCGTCCACCGCCCGGATTCCAGGGAGACGGCCCGATGACCACCGGTAGTCGCCAGGACCGTGAACCGGCGGCGCAGCAGCCGCCCCAGCCGCCCCAGCCGCAGCGATTCGTCATCAGCTTCGCGGGATTCAACCGCCCCTGGGCGGTGTGGATCGCGCACCGCCTGGAGGAGCACGGCCACCGCGTCGCCCTCCAGCGCTGGGACCCGCAGAACAGCCCCGGCATCGACCAGGCCCTCGACGACCTGGCCCGCTCCGGCAGCCGGGTCCTCCTCGTCCTCAGCGAGCGCTACTTCTCCGCGGGCACCCACACCGACGAGCAGTGGAACACCGCCCTGCGCGCCGTCACCGACCGCCACCCCGACCGGTTCGCGGCGGTCTGCCTCACCGACGCCCCGCTGCCCAGCGCCGTCGCCGTACTGGAGAAGACCGACCTGTGGGGCCTGGACGCGTACGAGGCCGAGTACCGCGTGCTGCGCCGCCTGGAACTGCCCACCGACCGGATCGGCACCGAGACCGGCCGCCGCGGCCCGCGCTTCCCCAACGACCCGCCCGAGATCTGGGGCCGCGTCCCGCGCCGCAACCCGCGCTTCACCGGCCGCAACGACGTCATCGGCACCCTGCGCGAGGCGCTGGTCGAAGCCCCGCCCGGCGCGTCCACCGTCACCCTCCTCGGGCTCTCCGGCGTCGGCAAGACCCAGGTCGCCACCGAGTACGCCTACCGCTTCGCCTCCGAGTACGACGTGGTGTGGTGGGTCCCCGCCGAGGACCGGCCCACCCTGCGCGAACGCCTCGCCGACCTGGCCCCCGCGCTCGGTCTGCCGCGCGGGGCGGGCAGCTACGGAGAGCAGATCCGGGCCGTCCTCGAAGCGCTGCGGCGCGGGAACCCGTACGGCCGCTGGCTGATGGTCTTCGACGGCTGCGACAACCCGGACGACCTGATCGACCTGCTGCCCTCCGGCGCCGGCGATGTCATCATCACCTCCCGCAACCGCGAATGGGCCGCCCGGCACACCAGCCTGGTCGAGGTCCCGCTCTACGCCCGCCCCGAATCGATCACCTTCATCCGCCGCCGGGCCCTGCGCCTGACCGCCGCCGAGGCCGACCAGCTCGCCGAGGCCCTGGAGGACTACCCGCTCGCCCTCGACCAGACGGCGGGCTGGCTCGCCGACTCCCCGCTGCCGGTCGGCGACTACCTCGTCCTGCTCCAGCACCGGATGGACTCCCGCGAGGCCGTCACGGTCTCCGAGGACTACCCCCTGCCCTTCCCCACCGCCCTCGCCATACTGCTCAACAACGTCCGGGAGAACTTCCCCGACGCCCTCGCCCTGCTCCGACTGTTCGTCTTCTTCGCCCCCGGCCCGGTGCCGCTGCGCCTGCTGCGCGAATTCCCCGCCGACGACGTACCCGAACAGCTCGCCGGACTGATCAACGACCAGATCCGGTGGAACGCCGCCCTCAACAAGCTCGTCCAGTTCTCCGTCGTCCGACTGGAGTACTCCGACCTGGCCGTGGAGGACGGCGGCGGCGGACTGGAGACCGTACAACTGCACCGCATGGTCCACGGCATCGTCCGCGAAGACCTCTCCGAGGGCGAGGCCGAACCGCTGGCACGCGCCGTACGCCAGGTCCTCGCCGCCGCCGACCCCGGCCGGCCCTCCGACTCCCGCCTGTGGCCCCGGTACGCCGAACTCATCCCGCACCTGGCCACCTCCGGGGTGCTCACCAGCAGCAACCCACGCATCCAGAACTTCCTGCTGCACTGCCTGCGCTACCTGATCCTCGCCGGCGAGTACCGCACCTGCCTGCGGCTCTCCGAGGAGACCGACCTGATCTGGCGGGCCCTGCTCGGCGAGGACCATCCCAAGGTCCGCGAACTGAGCTACCAGTACGGCGAAGCCCTGCGTAACCTCGGCCTGTTCCGGCGCGCCGAGACCCTCACCCGCGCCCGCGCCGACCGGCTCGCCGGGGAACGCGGCGACCGCGACCTGGAAACCCTGCGCGCCACCAGCTCGTACGGCGGGGTCCTGCTGTGCATCGCCCACTTCGAACCGGCCCGCGAGATCTTCGAACACTGCCTGGCCACCTACCGCGAACTCCTCGGCGAGGACGACTCCACCACCCTCGCCGCCCAGAACAACCTGGCCGCCACCTACCGCCTGCTCGGCCGCTACCAGGACGCCTACGACCTCGACCTGGACACCCTGCGCCGCCGCGAACGGGTCCTCAGGACCCACCACATCTCCACCCTCTCCTCCGGGATCGCCTGCGCCATGGGCCTGCGACTGATGGGCCGCTACCACGAGGCCCAGACCCGGCAGGAACAAGGCGTGAAGATCAACACCCAGGTGCTGGGCCTCGAACACCCCCAGACCCTGCGCGCCGAGCACAACCTCGGGATGTGCCTGCGCCGCTCCGGCGACATCCCCGGCGCGGGCCTGCGGCTGCGTACCGTCTGGGAGCGGGCCACCAGGGTGTTCGGGGCGGACTACCCGTGGACCCTGATGGTCGCCTCCGACTACGCCACCTACCTCAGGGAGTACGGAGACGTCGGCGAGGCCCGCCGGATCTCCGAGGACGTGGTCCGCGGCTACCAGTCCCAGCTCGGCCTCGCCCACCCGTACAGCATCGGCACGGTCGGCAACCTCGGCCTCGTCCTGCGGGCCCAGGGCGAACGCACGGCGGCCCTCTCCCTCGCCGAGCAGGCACTGGTGGGCATGCGCGGCGCCCTCGGCGACCGGCACCCCTGGACCCTCGGCTGCGCCCTGAACGCCACCGGGCACCGGAACATCACCGGCCGGCTGGAGGACGCCCTGGACCTGAGCCGGGAGACCCTGCGCACCGCCGAACGGGTCCTGGGCCCGGACCACCCGATGTCCCTGAGCGCCCAGATCGCCCTGGCGGCGGACCTCCGGTCGGTACGGGAACACGAGGAGGCGGCGAAACACGAGGACGCGGGGATCAAGGGCCTCACCCGCACCCTGGGCGCGCAGCACGTCCACACGATCTCGGCGAAGCAACAGACGAGGCCGTACTGGGACTTCGAACCCCAGCCGTAGGGGGCGGGGGCGGTACGGAGCCACGTGCGCGGGTGTCGTTGTGAGCCGGGCACGGTACGGAACCCACGCGTGCGGGGCCTTCACCCCCTCGGCCCCACCGCTCCGGGTCGGTGGCTGCCCACCCGCCTCCCCCTCGGCGGCGGGGCGGGGCCGATGGCCTGCCGGGCGGGGTCGGGCGGTGGTGAGTTCCGGCCCGGCCGGACCGTCCTGCGAGGTCGGGGCTTCGGTGGGCAGGAGCTGAGCAGGCGGCATCAGGGAAGCCCCCGAAGGAACGGGCCGGGGGACAAGAGACCACCGGGGACGTCGGCAATGCCCGGGCGGGCGCCCGAGGGGGCGGATCCCGAGGCGGGGCCCATCCGCATCCGATCCCGGGTCCGGGGCGGCCGAAGCTCCGTCCTGCGGCGGCCAGATGGACCTGGCGGCCTGTCAGACGGCCTGGACGCGCCAGATCGCTACGCGCCCCTCGATGACGGCGGCGAACGGCCGCCCGGGGCTGTCGGATGGGGTTGGTCAGGCCTGCTCGACGTTGCCGACCGCGGTGGTGAACTCGCGGCCGGACGCGGCTCGGATGTAGGCCAATTCCATCCAGTGCGGGTGGACGGAGTTCGACACGTCCTCGTTGATCACGGCCATCAGCACTCCTTCGGTGCCGGACGCGACATCGCGTACACGGCGGCGCAGCAGGCGATGAGGGACGTATTCGTACCGTTCAGGCATCGGACGGCTCCTGGACGGAGGAGGCGAAACGCGCCCAGCCGACGCGAGCGCGGTCGAGGAGCTCCTGGCTCAGCCGTGGTCCGGCAGGGCACAGGGCGCACTCGCAACTCGGGAATGCGAGGGGGTGCATGGGCGGGCTGTCGCGCACGGTGGGGGCTACGACCACATGGGAGCGTTCGCGGACGATCCGTCCCGTTTGGGTGTTGACGTCATACACGCGAATGGTCATGGACATACGTACTCCCGCAGCTCAAGGGCGTTGCGAATTCGGCGTGTCACTAGTGCACCGTCTGAGGGGGCGCCACGGGCTGCCGGGCACCGGACGTTTCGGCGGACGTTTTCCGGCCCGTATCTGGAGCCAGATCACTACGGTGAAGACATGAGTCCCGGGCCGAGAGGGCGAAGCGCATGGCTGGGCAGGTGACGGGCGGACTGGCACGGTTACGGCACGTAGCTTCTGTTGGGTTGGCGGCATAAGCGTCTGTCGGCAGATCGGTGTCTGTACTGGCCAGCGGCCCCCTCGAACGGATGGATCGGTGTGCGACAGATGTCGTGTAGGGCCGGTGACAGGTGGAGGCGGCTGGAGGTGCCTGGTCTTCCACGAAGACGACCGGGTATTCGATGCCGGCCTTTGAAGGACGAGGCTCTACCGGGCGGTGGACCGCTGGTCGATCAACACCCGCTTGTACCAGCCCTTCCCGAACACCCCACAGGGCTTTGACACCTCTACCCGGATCGGCCTGACGGCGTACCCGTGCACTGCTGCCATCACGGCAGCACAGCGGGAGCCTTCCGCCTGCGGTGGGCAGGGGCGTTCCTCTCTGGAATCGACTCTGCACACGGGCTACATCCCACAGAATGCCCACCCACCGCGCCAAACCATCGGAAAGACGCTCCGGCCACGCGCTCGGCCGAGTGCACACCTGCCTCGAAGCACGCCACCCGATCCCCTCTACGCTGCGCCATACAAGCGCCCGCTCATTTGGATGGCGAGCCACGACACATAGCTGTGCGTGGAGTTCGACGTGGTGTAGGACTCCTCTATGAGCGCTTCCGTGGCTCGTCCTGCAGGGCACGCAATGGGCCATGAAACGTGACGATTCAACAGTGGATTTATCTACTGTCAGGAGTTCAACTTCCGCTGAGAGATGGGGTTGCGAACTCGAACGTTCTGAGTTTCCCTAGATGTGTTGGTGCTAGTCGAGAGGGTTGTAGAACGTTCACATGGACGGGCTCCCTGCTACACAGCAGCCACGCACAAATGCCCGACATGATTAGGGCTGAGGCCTGTCGACGCGGGGCCTAGAGCGGGCGGCCCTGCGAGCGGCCATCGTGTTCTTCCACTTGGGGCTAGACCTGTTAAACCCCTCTAGGAAAGCGCGTCGGCGCGATCTGCACAGGACAGGCATCGTACGAGAAGTCATGAGCCGTTACGATTCGGGTTGGAGGGTGCGAAATGGCTTACAAGGACGTGGTAGTGAAGCTGCACCACATTTTCAACGACAACACGGGAGACGATCCAGGAAACGCACTGGAACTCTACGGACGTTGGGATGCCAAGCGGTTTAAGTACGACGCTGACGAAGGTGTGGAATACCTCCTGGAAGACAAGAACTTGTGGAATAGGACGGCAAATGACCCTGCGAGCGTCGTAGAGGGAACCGCCTTCATAATCGACTCCACGGTGCAATATAGGATCAAGAGCGGCGAGTTTTTGCAGATCATCGGGTTTGTCAGTGAGCAAGATGACATAGGTGGAAACGATAGACTCGGCGACTACGAAGGGCGGTTCGGGGTCCCCGATCTTAAGGACCAGCCGGTGCCAGTCCCGCAATTCAATGAGAGTAATCAGCGGGTCAATGTGAAGATTACGATGAAAGTATTGGACGAAGGTTAGCCGACCCTTTAGGCTTCGCAGGTCAGCGCGGTCGGTGAGGGCGGCTGTTGAGCTGGTTCATCAACTCGCGGTTGGTGGTCCGGGCGGCTTGTAGGTCCTCGTCACGTTCGGCGAGCAGGTCCCGGAGGTGGGCGATCTGTTGCTCGAAGAGCGTGATCTGCTGTTCCAGGGCGCTGGTGTCGCCCGGAGTGCCGAGACCGGTTGCCCGCCATGCTTCGCGGCCGAGGGCTTCGGACAGGCGCTGTTCGAGGCGGGCCACGTGTGCGGTCAGACGGGTGTTGCGGTCGGTGAGGTTGGCCAGGTCGGCCAGCAGGGACTGCCGGCTGACCAGCGGTCCGGTGGGGCCGTCCGGCAGCTGTGCGGCTCTGGTCAGCACGGCGGCGTGGAGATCTGCGTGCCGGTAGATGAGGCTGCGGTGGACGCCGGCCAGGCGAGCAACGGAAGAGACGCTGATCGGCTGCCCATCACGGGTCAGGTCGTCGAGCGCAGCCAGGACGCGCCTGCGGCGCCGGGCGGAGTCGTCGGCGCGGGCACGGGCGAGCCGGTCGGCCGGTGTGGTCGGGTTCATGCTTCCCGTTCGAGTCGGTGGCCATTGGCTGACGTCCGGAGCGTGGGCATGCCGAGCTGTACGGTGCGGGACCGGCGCAGGACCGAGGTGGCCTGGCGGATCCCCTCCCGTTCGTCGTCGGCGAGGGTGTCGAGGTCGCTCTCGACCCTGCGGATCAGGCGCCGCAGGCGGCTGATCTCCTCCTCGGATGGTGTTGCTTCCGCCCGGGCCCAGGCGTCGAGCTCGTCGGCCGCGGCCAGCCGTTCCCGGTCCCGCAGCAGGGTGTCCAGGTAGGCCCGCAGGTCCGGAAGGTAGGAGGGGTCGGTGCGGAAGTGATCACAGCCCAGGCACCGGAACCGGAACGGGCAGGCGTGTCCGCCTGCTTTGACGTTGCTGGGCTCGGCGCAGATCCCGAAGGGGACGGCGACCTGCCCGATACGCATCCGGGCGTGCTCGTGGTCCAGCAGTGCTTTGGCCTCGTCCCACAGTCGGCCGCCGTGTCGGTCGAACTGCAGGGTGACCAGCCGGTCGACGGCCTGACGCGTGCGCTTCTCGGATACCCGGTAGTAGGCCTGCGTGGTTCCGAGGGTCTTGTGTCCCATCAGCTCCCGCAGCACGTCCACCGGCGTCCCGGCATCGGCATGCCGCTGGGCGTAGCTGTGCCGGTAGGCGTAGAGCGTGATCCGTGCCTTGTCGAACTCCTCCCCCGCGGCGGTGAGTAGGGGTGGCATGGTGTTCAGCCACTCGCGGTGGAGCTGGCAGAGGAACATCGACCGGTATGGCTTGGTGCCGTCCGGGTTGAAATGCGGGTTCGGGAACAGCGCGAGCTGGCTCGTGGAGGTGTCCGGGAAGCGGTCGCGGACCCGGTCGCGCTGCTCGCGGATCATCGCGGCGGTGGTGTCCGGGATCGGCAGGTGGCACCGCAGCCGGTTGTTCTTGAAGTCGGTGTAGACCAGGACGTGCTTGCCGTCCGCGTCGGTCTCCAGACAGTCCCAGGGGAGTTTCTGCACCTCGTCGGGGCGGCGGCCGGTGTCGATGAGGATCTCTACCGCGATCCGGGCGTGCCGCCCTCCGGCCGGGGATCCCGACCGGCCGTTGCGCCGGCTGGTCTCCAGGGAGTCGAGCCGTGAGCACAACTGGGCCAGGATCTCACCAGGCAGAGCCCGCCCGCGGCCTTCGTCCTCTGGTGGCCGAGGAATGTCGCCCTTGCGGAACGAGAAGTCGTCGGGCAGCCCGGCCAGCACTTGGCGGGGCCGGGTCAGGCCCATCTCGCGGATCTCGCGCAGGAACCGGGCGCACCACCGGCAGATCGTCACCCGCAGGTTCGGGCTGATCTGCCCGGTGTGCTCCAGGTAGGCCAGGCGCTGCTGGAAGACCTCGACGTCGGTGCGGCGCAGCCGCTCCGGGGCATCCCCGTGATCCTCTCGGTTGATGCGCAGGCTGTCGGAGAGCCGCTCCAAGCAGACGACCATGGACATGAGGGAGTTGGGGATGTTCCGGCCGTAGCGGCGGGGAATGGCGTCCAGCACCCACGCCTTGGCCGCTCGCCGCAGCCACTCCTGGCTAAGGCCGGTGAAGTTCATGGTGCGGCCCTTGCCCAGCCCGAAGACCTCCGCGTCCCACACATCCTTGAGCTGCTCCAGTTCCGGCGTGGCCAGACCGACGCGGATGTCGGCCGTCATCGACTTCCACACCCCCGCCATCCGCGTGTTCGCCTCGACCGTCAGCTGGCTCAGGCTGGTGATCTGCTGGGCGCGAGCCGTGTCGCACAGGGCCTTAAAGGCCGTGTGGGGCAGCCGGACGTGACGGTCCAGTCGCTGCTGAGTCCCGAACAGCAACTCGGCGACGACGAGATCCGGCAACCCGCGAAAGCTGATCAAGGTGCCGTCGTGGACCGCCGGCGCGGTCCGGGACCACAGCCCGGGATCGACGTCCGGATTCTTCCTCCTCGCTTCGTTCCAGCTCCAGCGGTGCCCCGCGCAGAACCCGCCGCGGTCCTTACTCTGCCGGTGACACGCTGCCACCGAGCACGGCTCCAACGCCGGCTTCGGCCCCACCCGCGGATCGAGGACGAAGTCCTCGATCGCCTCGATCCCGAGGCGGTACTTCTGATCCATGTGGCTGAGGCAGACCGGGTTGTCGAACGACCTCCAGACCCGCTCGCACCCCGGCACCCGGCACGGGCCATCGGTTCCCGTGAAGATCCGAACCGCTGTCGTCAGGAAGTCCTCCAAGTCCTGCTCGCCGGCCCGCCACCGTCCTCGGCAGGTGGCACACAGCGGAGCGCCACCGCCCAGACGGGCAGGCGCGATGCAGTTCCGCACGGCACAGGACCGGTACCCGATCAGGGGATGATCCGGCGACGGCCGTGCAATCCGCAGCCGCTCGTCCCACCCCAGCCCGACCAAGAAGTCCTGCCGCACCCGCGAGAACAGCCGCTCGGCCTGGGCGTCCTCCCGCCCGCTGTCCAGCGGTGGTGCCAGCGCGGCCTCACCGTTCATGAGCGGACCCCCTCGACGAGCGATCCCACGCGGTCAACTGCGGCCCGCAGGCGCTGCGGCGACGGATGAAGGTAGACCTGGGTGCTGGTCACCGAGCGATGGCCCAGCAGCTGCTGGACCTCGTCGATGGCGGCCCCGGCCTCAACCACGTTGGTCGCGAAGGCGTGCCGCAGAGAGTGTGGATGAACCACCCGCTCCAGCTCCGCCCGCCGGGAGAGCCGTACGAGCAACTCGTTGACCGCCCCGGGCTTCACCGGTGTCCCGGCCGGCGGCCGGGCCAGGTTCACCAGCACCATGTCGCTGAGCGCCGCCTCAGCACACCTCGCACGCTCCACCGCGTACTGGTCGAACGCCTGGACCACCAGGAAGTCCACCGGCACCGCCCGCGACCGACGCGACTTCGCCCACGCACCCGAACCGTTGTCCCGACGCACGACATGAAGGTGCGAGCCCGGCACCGAACAACCCAGGTGTCGGGCATCCACGACGAAGTGGATGTCCTCCCGGCGCAGCCCCACCACTTCCCCGCGGCGCAGACCCGCACGCGCCATCAGCAGCACGATCAGCCGATCCCGTGCCATCCGGCAGGCCCGCAGCAGGGCCACGACCTCGTCGTCACTGGCCCGGTCGACCGGTACGTCCGGGACTGCGGCCCGATGCCGGGCCCGGGCGTAGTAGCGGGGCCCACTCGCCTCACCACGAACCTCGACAGGAAGGTCACGATCATCAGCGACTTCGTAGAGCATGCCCAGCACCGCCACCGGAGCGTTGCCCACGGCGACCTGGTGCTTCAAGAACTCCCGCACCCCGGCCAGGATCGTATTCACCCGGCGGGGGCCTCGAACCGGCTGTTGCCCCGGGCCGGGGACCACCGGATCTCCATCCAGTCGGACGTGCCGCAGCCAGAACATGAACGACCCGAGACGACCCGCGCACTCCCGCCAGTCGAGACCCGACCGGGCACACCAGGTCAGGAACAGCTTCATCGCGCCCGCGTACGTCGCGGTCGTCGACTCGGCCTGGTCCCGGCCGAACCGCACATGCCGCAGGAACTCATCCACCTCGGCAATCGGCGCGAGCCCGTCTTCATCCAGCACCGTCCAGTACCGGTCACCCGACGGCATCCGCACCACGAACGGCCGCAACCGCACTTTCCTGTTCTCCATCACGGGCGCATCTCAGCAACACCTGCGACGTCCGCGACACCGGTTCAGGAACTGTCGGCCACAGGTTCACCGCCCAGGGTGACGCGACAGTGCACGACACCTCCTGAAACCCAAGGGAACGCCGCCGGCTACACACAGGAGTCATTCGTCGAGGCGTTCCGGCAGGAAGCCGTCCGCCTCGGCGTTGCCGCGGCGGTGAGCGTCCGGCAACTGCGGCGATGGGAGCGCGAGACACCCCCGCCGCTCCCTCATCCAGGGCAGCAGGCCGTGCTCGAAGCGCTCTTCGGCGTGCCGCTCCCCGAGATGGGGTTCGACACCCCTGCACATCGAGTGACGGTCGCCGTGCCGATCAGCGACGCTGAAGGGGTGAAGAGGAGAACCTTCGTCGCAGACGCGGGCGCCCTCGCCGCGGCGGCCCTGCTCCCGGCCGCAGCAGGGCCCCGCATCGGTACGGCCGATCTCGGACGGCTGAGAGAACTGCTGGACGGGCTCTATCAGACGGACCACACCGCGGGAAGCGTTCCTGCGGGGGCTGAGGCCGGACGCATCGAGCAAGAGATCACACGCGCCCTGGGGAGCGCCTCGTACACGTCGCGTGTCGGTCGGGAGCTGCAGACGATGCTTGCCGAGCTGTACGGGCATCGTGCCTGGTACGGCTACGACGGAGGACGTTTCACTGAGGGCCGTTCCGCCTGCATGGAAGCCCTTGCCGCGGCGCAGTTCGTCGACAACCCATTGCTACAGGTATCGGTGCTGGAGACTCTGGTACTCCTCGCGGTCAAGGCGGACCGGTCGTGGGAAGCGGCGAGCGCAGTCGAGCACGCCTACCGTCTCGCGAGCCGAGCGGGTGCGGGCCCGACGGTTCATCTTGTGATTGCGCTGCGAGATGCCAACGTCGCCACGCATGCCGGGGACCTGTCGGGCGCGCGGCGTGCCCTGACCCGGGCGGTCACCTACCAGGGGCGCGCGGCCTCCGATCCGGAAGTACCGAACTGGGCCCGGTTCGTGGGGCCCTTCGAGGTCGACTACGCGACGGCGGATATGTACGTGCGTGCTGCGCAACCCAAGCGCGCAGTTCCGTTCCTGCGCGCGGCCCTGGGCAGCATGGGTGGTGGATTGGCCAGGAACAGTGCCTCGTACCGCGTCAGGCTCGCTGATGTGCTTCTGGCCGCCGGGGAGGTCGACGAGGCATGCGCCGAAGTGAACGGCGTGCTCGATACCTTGGGTGGCATCGCTTCACCCCGTCTGACGGGCAAGGTGCGTGACTTCAAGCGGGCGGCCGGGGTAGTCGACAGTCCAACTGCACGCGCGTGCGTGGCGCGGATTCACGAGACTGTATGAGAGGGCGTCCCATGACTCAGGCTGGGGGAGCGTCGGTCGAGCAACTCGGTGGGTCGGCTGCCGCGGAGGTTGAGAGTGCCTTCCGGCTCGTCTACGCCGAGGCGTTCGCCGAGCCGCCGTACAACGAGAAAGAGAGCGACGTTGCGGCCGCGTTCCGCCGGTTTCGGTCGCAGACTCGTAAGCCCGACTTTCGGAGCGCCTTGGCACGCAGCTCGGACGGTCAGCCCACAGGTATCGCATACGGCTACCCGCTCGGGCCGCAGACGGGCTGGTGGGATCAGTTGACCGAGCCTGTGCCCGAGGAGATGCGGAGAGAGGACGGTCAGCGGACCTTCGGCCTGATGGAACTCGCCGTGCGTGTGGCGTGGCGCAGGCAAGGCATCGCAGGACGCCTGCACGGCATCCTGCTCGACGGAGTCGAGGCCGAGCGGGTCCTGCTCAACGTTCACCCGGAGAGCACGGCGGCCGTCGCTGCCTATCGGGCATGGGGGTACCGGAAGGTCGGTGAAGCGCGTCCATGGAGCGGCGCGGACCTGCACGACGTGATGTTGCTGGACCTTCGCTGAAGGAACGTGCCGGGTGTTCGAGGAAGCCCGACCCTCGCGGGCGTAAAGGCACGACCGAGAGGCGGGGCCCAACTGCATCGGATCCCGGGTCTGCGGCGGCGCTACGCGGACCTCGTCCGTCAGCGTTTGCAGCCCGTCTTGGGCCGGACACAGGCCGCCCATGACCCGTGAGCGCTTCTCGTCGACGGCGCCCGGCGGGGCTGGACGCGGCGGGTCATTCGGCCGGTTCGACGTTGCTGACCGCGGTGGTGAACTCGCGGCCGGACGCGGCGCGGATGTAGGCCAGCTCCATCCAGTGCGGGTGGTCGGAGTCCGACACGTTCTCGTTGATCACGGCCATCAGCATTCCTTCGGAGCCGGACGCGACATCTCGCACACGGCGGCGCAGCAGGCGATGAGGGACGTATTCGTACCGTTCAGTCATCGGACGGCTCCTGAATGGAGGAGACGAAACGCTCCCAGCCGACACGAGCGCGATCGAGGAGCTCCTGGCTGGGCCCGGGCGAATGCTCCTGTCCGCCGAGCCGGCGAGGGGGGTGCGTGATCTGCTGAGGGTGGTCCAGCTCGGGGCGTTCGACATGCTGAGTCACGAGCCCTCCCATCTGTCGGTGTGCGGGCAGACAGATGGTGTTCCGCTACGAGTGCCGCAAGGGATGCAGTCCGTACCCCTGCCAGGGGTTGCTCAGATCGCTCCGATCCACTCGGCGTAGGACGTCAGTGAGTTGGCGTCAGCCCGCTTGAGGCGGCGGATCTTCCCGATGTCCTCTCGGACCCACGGGTGCTCGCGCACATGTTGCGACGCGTGCATGCGGGCTTCCTTGAGGCAGCCGAAGGCTCTGTCGGGGTTGCCGGACCACAGCTGTGCACGTGCCACCTCGATCCAGAATCCGGATCGGCGCTCTGCCGGGATCTCCTGGCCCGGGCTCCATGCCCGCGAGCGTCGGGCTCGCCGCCGAGCGGCGATGCGCTGCCCGATGTGTTCGGGCCAGCGTACGGGTGGAGGGGTTGTTCCCGTCGGGTGGACGGGAACAACCCTCAGGGGTTACAGGCCCGGGATCCCGATGAGGGACTCACCTGGGCGGGGCCGGAGCCCCCGGCTCTTGTTTACTTGAGCTGGATGCTGGCTCCGAATATGTTGCCGACCTCCGCGCATTCCTTGACGTCGTCACGGCTGAAGTAAGGGGTGCTGGCGGTGCCGGTCAGTCCCTTTGCGGTCGCAGTGCAGTACCACTTGCGCGGGCCCTTGTACGCCACCTTCCAAACCTCGCTCTTTCCTGCCGCCATGTTTCCGGAGCATTGCGTTGCGATGTCCGTGTGGACGCAGATGTTCGCGATGGTCGCCGAGAAATTGCTGAGGCGGAAGGCCGCGACCGGTGCCGCCTGGCTCGCCGGTGCGGTCACGATCATCCCAGCTCCGACGGCTGCCACCAGTCCGGCGACCGTAGCCAGCCGGGTGCTCCTCTTGACGGTTCGGGACATGGTGCCTCCAGTTGTAGTAATTCTGTGCTGCAATATAGGAATTGATCGGCCCGTGCGTGGTGACAGGTGAATCGGTGGAGCTCTGGCGAATCGTCGCATCGATGCGTCAATGCCCCGGATGGCCGCGCTCGATTTCGGACACCGCCTCATGCGATTCGCATTCCGCGATCGCTCCGATATGCCCGTTGTAATGGCGGCGGCAAAGCATTCAATCTTCTGGCGCTCGGCTCGTCCCGGCCGGAGTTTTCGGACGTGGAAACGGGGTCGGCATTCGGGGCGCTACGCGGAGTCAGACCCTGACTCGCCGCGGCCGTTGCCTTGATCTTGGTGGTTCGTGGTCGGTCGTCAGACCTCGCACCGGTGCTGTTCGGCCTGTCGGGCGAGCTCGCCGCGCTCCCGGCGGGCCGCGTCCGCCTCCTCGCGCACCTTGTCGAGACGCTCCTCCAGCTGGGCGACCCGCTCGCGGTAGCGCTCCAGCTCCGCCCGTACGAACTCCACATCGGCCACCTGCTGCGCGGTCTCCTGGCGGATCTTCTCCGTCTCCTCCGCGAACCGGTGCTTGCCCACGTCCAGTTGGGCGATGGCCAGGTCCGCGGCCTCCTCCGCCAGCGCGGTGCGCCGTTCGGCGTCCAGGGTCCGCCGGCCTGCGGCCTTGGTCACGGTGCGGATGCGCTCCTCGGCGGCGGCCGAGTCCGTGATGATGGCCAGCTCCTCGATGTAGCCCGGCAGGTCCGTGGACAGCTGGGAGATGAGCGCCACAAGGTCGTCGCGAGCGCCTGATGCGTCCTTGCCCTCTGGCGCGGCTTCCATGGCGGTCCACATGGCGGCTTCCGGCGTTCGGTCCACGGGGGCTTCGGCCGCCTTCGCGGCCTTTTTGGCTTCGGCCGCCTGGCGCTTCTCGTCCTTGCGCTGCTGCCGCTTCGCCCGGAACGTGCGGAACGCCGACAGCGCGTTGTGGTCCGGGTGGGCGCAGTACCGGGGCTCGGGGTTGCCGGGCGTCGGCGCCTCGGGGTGGTTGGCGCACTCGGGGTAGGCGCAGAGGGGAAGCGTCTCGACCGTCATTGTTCCGCCTTCTCGTGATATTTCGGGTTCGTCGGGGTCGAACCGGCAGCGGGCGCGGATCGCGCCGGCCGGTCGCACTCGGGGAGGTACGAACACGCTAGAGGCAGAAGGGGAGTTGTGGGCGTTTCCGGAGGGAGCGTCAGATTTTGGTAAGATCATCGGTCGTCCCGGGGCCACGACAGCCGGAAGGCCCGGCCCCCGTGGGGGGGCCGGGCCTTCCGTACCGCTGGGATCGGGGCGGGGTTACGCCTCGAAGACCTCGTTCAGCAGGAGCTGCTGCTCCGCCTGGTGGCGCTTCGCGGAGCCCACCGCCGGCGACGAGCCGTGCGGGCGCGAGATGCGCCGCAGGCGCTCGCCCGCCGGGACGTCCGCGCCGACCGCCAGGTCGAGGTGGTCGATCAGGTTCAGCGCGATGAACGGCCACGCACCCTGGTTCGCCGGCTCCTCCTGCGCCCAGATGTACTTGGCCGCGTTCGGGAACTTCGCGATCTCCGCCTGGAGCTCCGCACCCGCCAGCGGGTACAGCCGCTCGATGCGGATGATCGCGGTGTCCGTGATGCCGCGCTTCTCGCGCTCGGCCTCCAGGTCGTAGTAGACCTTGCCGGCGCAGAAGACGACCTTGCGGACCGCGTTCGCGTCCACCGTGCTGTCGCCGATGACCGGACGGAACGAACCGGTCGTGAACTCCTCCGCCTTCGACGCCGCCGCCTTCAGACGCAGCATCGACTTCGGGGTGAAGACGATGAGCGGCTTGTGGTGCGGGTTGTGGACCTGCCAGCGCAGCAGGTGGAAGTAGTTCGACGGCAGGGTGGGCATGGCCACCGTCATGTTGTCCTGCGCGCACATCTGGAGGAAGCGCTCGGGACGCGCGGACGAGTGGTCCGGGCCCTGGCCCTCGTAGCCGTGCGGGAGGAGCAGCGTGACGCCGGAGGTCTGGCCCCACTTCTGCTCGGCCGAGGAGATGAACTCGTCGACGACGGTCTGCGCGCCGTTGACGAAGTCACCGAACTGGGCCTCCCAGAGGACCAGCGCGTCCGGACGGGCCAGCGAGTAGCCGTACTCGAAGCCCATGGCCGCGTACTCGGAGAGCAGCGAGTCGTAGACGTTGTAGCGGGCCTGGTCGTCCGACAGGTAGAGCAGCGGGGTGTAGTCCTCGCCCGTCTCCCGGTCGATGAGGACCGCGTGGCGCTGGCCGAAGGTGCCGCGGCGGGAGTCCTGGCCGGACAGCCGGACCGGGGTGCCCTCCATCAGCAGCGAGCCGAAGGCGAGGGTCTCGCCCATGCCCCAGTCGATGGTGCCCTCGTCGATCATCGCCGCACGACGCTGCAGCTGCGGCAGCAGACGCGGGTGGACGGTGACGCCCTCGGGGATGGTGACCTGGGACTCGGCGATCCGCTTGACGACGTCCTGCGAGATCGCCGTGTTGACGGCGACCGGGAAGTCGGGCTGCGGGGTCGGGGAGGGCGCCGCGGCGGCGGGCTGCGTGGCGGCCTCGCGGACCTCCGCGAAGACCTTCTCCAGCTGGCCCTGGAAGTCCTGGAGCGCCTGCTCGGCCTCTTCCAGCGTGATGTCGCCGCGACCGATGAGGGACTCGGTGTAGAGCTTGCGCACCGAGCGCTTCTTGTCGATCAGGTCGTACATCAGCGGCTGCGTGAAGGCCGGGTTGTCGGACTCGTTGTGGCCGCGGCGGCGGTAGCAGATGAGGTCGATGACCACGTCCTTGTTGAACGCCTGGCGGAACTCGAAGGCGAGGCGCGCGACACGGACGACGGCCTCCGGGTCGTCGCCGTTCACGTGGAAGATCGGCGCCTCGATCATGCGGGCCACGTCGGTCGCGTACATCGAGGAACGCGAGGACTCCGGGGCGGCGGTGAAGCCGACCTGGTTGTTGATGACCACGTGCACGGTGCCGCCGGTGCGGTAGCCGCGCAGCTGCGACATGTTCAGCGTCTCGGCGACGACGCCCTGGCCCGCGAAGGCCGCGTCGCCGTGGAGCGCGAGCGGGAGGACCGTGAAGTCCGTGCCGCCCTTGTTGATGACGTCCTGCTTGGCGCGGGCGACACCCTCCAGGACCGGGTCGACGGCCTCCAGGTGCGAGGGGTTCGCGACGAGCGAGACCTTGATCTGCTCCCCGTCCAGGCCCGTGAAGGTGCCCTCGGCGCCCAGGTGGTACTTGACGTCGCCGGAGCCGTGCATGGACTTCGGGTCGAGGTTGCCCTCGAACTCGCGGAAGATCTGCGCGTACGACTTGCCGACGATGTTCGCCAGGACGTTCAGGCGGCCACGGTGGGCCATGCCGATGACGACCTCTTCGAGGCGGGCCTCGGCGGCCGAGTCGATGACGGCGTCGAGCAGCGGGATGACGGACTCGCCGCCCTCCAGGGAGAACCGCTTCTGGCCGACGTACTTCGTCTGCAGGAAGGTCTCGAAGGCCTCCGCCGCGTTCAGCCGGCGCAGGATGCGCAGCTGCTCCTCGCGCTCCGGCTTGGAGTGCGGGCGCTCGATGCGGTCCTGGATCCAGCGGCGCTGCTTCGGGTCCTGGATGTGCATGAACTCGACGCCGGTGGTGCGGCAGTACGAGTCGCGCAGCACGCCGAGGATGTCGCGGAGCTTCATCATCGACTTGCCGGAGAAGCCGCCGACCGCGAACTCGCGCTCCAGGTCCCACAGGGTGAGGCCGTGCTCGGTGATGTCGAGGTCGGGGTGCTTGCGCTGCTTGTACTCCAGCGGGTCGGTGTCGGCCATGACGTGGCCGCGGACCCGGTAGGAGTGGATCAGCTCGAAGACGCGGGCGGCCTTCGTGACGTCGTCGTCGTGCGAGGCGTCGATGTCCCGGTTCCAGCGGACGGGCTCGTACGGGATGCGCAGCGACTCGAAGACGGCGTCGTAGAAGCCGTCCTCGCCGAGCAGCAGGTTCGCCACGATGCGCAGGAACTCGCCGGAGGCGGCGCCCTGGATGACCCGGTGGTCGTAGGTCGAGGTCAGGGTCATGACCTTGGAGATGCCCAGCTTGTTCAGGGTGTCCTGCGAGGTGCCCTGGAACTCGGCGGGGTAGTCCATGGAGCCGACGCCCATGATGACCGACTGTCCGGGCATCAGGCGGGGCACGGAGTGCACGGTGCCCAGGCCGCCGGGGTTGGTCAGCGAGACGGTGACGCCGGTGAAGTCGTCCATCGTCAGCTTGCCGACACGGGCGCGGCGGACGATGTCCTCGTAGGCCTGCCAGAACTCGAAGAAGTTGAGGGTCTCGGCCTTCTTGATGCCGGCGACGACGAGCTGGCGGTCACCGTTGGGCTTCACCAGGTCGATCGCGAGACCGAAGTTGATGTGCTCCGGCTTGACCAGGGTCGGCTTGCCGTCCTTCTCCGCGAAGGAGTAGTTCATGGCCGGCATGGCCTTGATCGCCTGCACCATCGCGTAGCCGATCAGGTGCGTGAAGGAGATCTTCCCGCCCCGGGCGCGCTTGAGGTGGTTGTTGATGACGATGCGGTTGTCGAACAGCAGCTTCACCGGGACGGCGCGGACGGAGGTGGCCGTCGGCACGTCGAGGGAGGCGTTCATGTTCTTGGCGACAGCCGCCGCCGGGCCGCGGAGCGTCACCAGCTCGGGGCCCGCGGGGGCCTCGGTGGTGGGCGCGGCCTTCTGGGGGGCTACGGAGGAGGGGGCGGGCGCGGCCGGTGCGGCGGCCGGGGCCTGGGAGGTGACAGTCACAGCAGGGGCACCAGAGGGGGTGGCAGGAGCAGGGGCAGGCGCGGACACGGGCGCGGCAGCTGGCGCGGCGGCAGCCGCTCCAGTGGAGCCGGTGCTCGCAGCGGGAGTCGGAGCAGGGGCTGCGGCGCGCGCCGCCCCCGTGGCGGCGGCGTCGGTGACCTGCGGCGCCGCGGAGACGGTGGTGGCGGCCTGTGCGGAGGCGCCGTCCGTCGTCGCGGGCTTCTGGGGACCGTCCGACTTCACCGGAGCGACAGCGCCACCCGGCTTGTAGTCGGCGAAGAAGTCCCACCAGGCCCGGTCGACCGAGTTCGGGTCCTGGAGGTACTGCTGATAGATCTCGTCGACGAGCCACTCATTGGCGCCGAAGCCTGAGGCAGGGTTCTTCCCGCCCTCTGCTGCTTCGGTCGTGGTGCTCGAGTTACTGGGGGACTGTGGCGACACGGCGGCAACCGCCCTCTTCCGCTTCACAAGGTATGGACAGCGGGAATAAAGGCTACGCCTCCTCGGGCGCTGCATGCAGGCCGGGCGGGACTTACGTCGCGCAGGTCACATCGAACGGCGGGTTTCGGCACGTGGAATGGCGGGAAACGAACCTGGTTCGGGTAGGCGGCACCGAGGTTGCGGCCCCCTTGGCTTCGCACCCCTGACGGACCCCGGCTACGTGTGGCCGAGATCATGTCCTTCCCACTCGAACCCTACGTCAACACGACGCCTACGAGCTGCCCGGAAGCGTGACGAGGATGCGGCAGCCGCGTGACGATTCGGCCACTCCGATCCGGCCCCCGTGCAGCTCCACGGCCCAGCGGGCGATCGCCAGGCCCAATCCGGTCCCTCCGTCGCCGCCCCGCGCGCTGCCCCGGTTGAACCGCTCGAAGACGCGGTGGCGCTCCGCCTCGGGGATGCCGGGACCCTCGTCCCGTACCTCCAGCACAAGACTTCCGGGCGCGTCGCCGGTCCGGGCGCGGACCGTGACCCGGCCGTGCGGAGGGCTGTGCTTGACCGCGTTGTCGATCAGATTTGCGACCACCTGGTGCAGCCGCTCGGCGTCCGCGTGCGCCCACAGCTCGGGCGGGAAGACGTCCAGGTGCAGGTGCACGTCGTTGCGCGTGTGCCCGCCCGAACCGGAGAGCAGCCCCGGCCGGCCGGCGGCCGCCAACCGCGATTCCTTCAGCACGCCCGACAGGTACGGCCACACCTCGAAGCGGCGGGCGCGCAGGGGGACCACGCCGTTGTCCACCCGGGACAGGTCCAGCAGGGTCTCCACGAGCCCGCCGAGCCGCTCGGTCTGCTTCAGCATCGTGCGCATGGTCTCCGGATCGGCGGCCGAGACCCCGTCCACCACGTTCTCCAGCACCGCCCGCAGCGCCGCGATCGGCGTGCGCAGCTCGTGCGAGACATTGGCGACGAGCTCCTTGCGGTGCCGGTCCACGGCCTCCAGGTCGTCCGCCATCAGGTTGATGGTGGAGGCCAGGTCGCCGAGCTCGTCGCGGCGACCCGCCCCGCGTACCCGCCGGGTGAAGTCGCCGTGGGATATCGCCCGGGCCACCCGCGTCATGTCGTCCAGCGGCGCCGTCAGGCTGTGCGCCACGAACTGGGTGATCAGCATCGAGGCGATCACCGAGAAGACGGTGATGAAGCGCAGCTCGGTGTCGGTGCGCAGGGCCACCAGCAGCAGGCCCGTCGTGATGAAGACCGAGACCACCACGAGCGTGCCCAGCTTGGTCTTGATCGAGAAGGGCGAGAAGGGCCGCAGCCCCGCCGGAGGCCGTTGCCGTGGCCGCAGCCGGTTCGGCGGCCCGCTCACGGCTGGGCCGGGGTCTCCAGGGCGTACCCGACGCCGTGGACCGTACGGATCCGCTCCGCGCCGATCTTGCGCCGCAGGGCCTTGATGTGGCTGTCGACGGTACGGGTCCCGGACGCGTCGGCCCAGTCCCACACCTCGGCCAGCAGCTGCTCGCGGGAGAGCACCGCCCGCGGGGTGCCGGCCAGGCACACCAGCAGGTCGAACTCGGTCGGGGTCAGGTGCACGTCCTCGGTGTGCACCCGGACCCGGCGCTGCGCGTGGTCGATCTCCAGATCGCCCAGGCGCAAGGTGGCCCCGCGCGGGGTGTGCGCGGCCATGGTGGCCCGCTCCACGCGCCGCAGCAGTACGTGGACCCGGGCGGCCAGCTCGCGCATCGAGAACGGCTTGGTCATGTAGTCGTCCGCGCCGACCCCGAGCCCGACCAGCAGGTCGGTCTCGTCGTCGCGCGCGGTGAGCATGAGGACCGGCACGGGCCGCTGGGCCTGGACCCGGCGGCAGACCTCCAGGCCGTCGAAGCCGGGCAGCATGATGTCGAGGACCAGCAGCTCGGGCAGCCAGCTCTCCGCCGCCGTGACGGCCGAGGGGCCGTCGCCGGCGGTCTGCACCTGGAAGCCCTCCGCGCGCAGGCGGGCCGCGATGGCCTCGGCGATGGTGTGGTCGTCCTCGACGACCAGCACACGCCGCTGGGCGCCGGGTGTCGCCGCGGCGCCCTGATGGGTGGTGTGTGTCTGTTCCATGTCCGCCCCTGAAGATCCCGCGTGAATGGGGTGCAGCGTAGAGGAGGCGTCGGCCTGCGGCTACGTGGGGTTCGGACATGGCATATGTGCTTGACCACAGTAAACGGAATGTGATGTACCGGGTGTCGGTCCCCCCACGGGACCGACACCCGGCGGGCGAGACCGGTCAGGTGCCTCGCCGTTGCTGCCCTCCGAGGGGCGTCCGGGGGGTGCCCACAGGCACCTACAGGGTCAGTCCGTGACCGTGCGGGAAGACCGGGTCGAGCGTGTCGTTCGGCACATCCGGACGGGAGGCCTCGACGGCCTTCATCGAGCGCGGGAGCTCGAAGGGGAGCCGGCCCTCGGGGGTGGCGCGGCCGAAGGCCACGTCCAGCAGGGCGGCGTCACCGGCGCCGTAGTCGGCGATCAGCGCCGCCGCGCGCTCGGCGATCTCCGGGATGACGGCGGCCCGCTCCAGATTGATGCAGACCAGGGTCGGGACCCGGTCCAGGAGGGCCAGGACCTCCGCCAGCTCGGGCTCGGGGAAGGCCAGCGAACCCGAGTGGAAGTACGACTCGAAAGTGTTCTCGCGCGGCTCGTACGGGGTCCGCAGCCGCAGAACGGCCAGGTCCGCGTCGGCCGGGTCGGCGACGACCTCGCCGTACCCGGCGGCCACGGCCGCGTCCACGTTCCGCACGTACAGCTTCGGCCCCGTGGCGAGCGGGAGCAGGCCGTCCCGGTTGGTCAGGACGGTGAGGGAGCGGCGCTGGGCCGCCGCCCCCAGAGCCGTGAAATCGGCCCGGCCGACGATCTCGGCCGCCGCGTCCGGGTCCACGTACGGGTCCTCGAACAGGCCGAGCGTGAACTTCTCCCGCAGCAGGCGGCGTACCGAGTCGTCGATCCGGGACTCGGCGACGCGGCCCGAGCGGACCAGCTCCACCACGACCTCGGGGCACTGCTCGCCGCCGAACTGGTCGCACCCGGCCTCCAGGGCGCGGGCCGCCCGCTCGGCCACGCTCAGGTGCTCCAGGCCCCAGGCGCGCGCCGGGTGCACCTGCCCGAAGATCGTCGCGTCGTTCAGCAGCCCCCAGTCGCTGCAGACGATGCCCTCGAAGCCGAGCTCCTCCCGGAGCTGGCCGGTGACCACGCCCTTGTTGAAGCCGAAGCCGACCTCCTCCCAGTCCGTGCCCATCGGCTGCCCGTAGTACGGCATCATCTGCGCGCACCCGGCGGCGACGGCCGCCTTGAACGGCTCCAGGTGGTGCTCGCGCATGCCGCCCGGATAGACCTGCTCCTTGCCGTGCGCGAAGTGCGGGTCCTCGCCGTCCTTCTGCGGGCCGCCGCCGGGGAAGTGCTTGACCATCGCGGACACCGACCCGGGCCCGAGGGTCGCGCCCTGCAGGCCGCGTACGTACGCCGCCACGAGCTCGCCGGTCAGCCGCGCGTCGGAGCCGAAGGTGCCGGACTGGCGGGCCCAGCGGGGCTCGCTGGCCAGGTCGATCTGCGGGTGCAGGGCGACGCGGAAGCCGACGGCGAGGTACTCGCGGCGGACGGTGTCGGCGAACCGGTGGACGAGCTCGGCATCGCCGATGGCGGCCAGGCCCAGGGCCTCCGGCCAGGCGGAGAAGGCGCCGGCGTTGAAGGAGGCGCCGACGTTGTCGGTGAAGGTGTGGCGCGGGTCGGTGGAGAGGGTGACCGGGATGCCGAGCCGGGTGGCCGCGGCCATCTCCTGGACGGCGTTCTGCCACCGGGCCATCTCGCGGGGCCCGTAGGTGCCGAGCAGGTTGAAGTGGGTGAGGAAGCGGTCCTCGATCAGCTCGGGCGTGGTGAAGGGGAGCATCGAGCCGTCGGTCTCGGTGACCGGGGTGCCGTCCGCGTTCATCATCAGCATCGAGTGGAAGAGCTGACCGGCCTTCTCCTCCAGCGTCATCCGGGAGAGCAGGTCCTCCACGCGGCGCCCGACGGGCAGCGCAGCGTCTTCGTATGCGGGCGTCGCGTTCATGGCGGGGCTCCTGGTGCACGTGACCGGGCGGATCGGCACGGCCACGGTAGAACTGAAAACCATGCACCTGCTAGGTTTTTGAAAAGTGAGCCGGGTCACACGGGTCGCACGGGTCGAGCGGGTCGAGCGGGTCGAGCGGCTCGAAAGGGCCGCGGCCGAGGGGGCGTCCTGTCGGGCCGGACACCGCGAGCCCGGCCCGACCGGCAAGGCCCGGCAAGATCCGAAGGAGACGGCCTAGGGTGTCGGCATGGCACAGGACACGGGGCGGACGGAGCGCAAGGCCTCGAAGGGCGCGGCCCGCGGGACCTACGCGGTCGGCGACGCCCGGCGGCAGAAGATCCTCGACACCGCCGTCGAGCACTTCGCGCAGTGGGGCTTCAACGCGTCCTCGCTCGCCCGCATCGCCGCCGACTGCGGGATCACCCAGGGCGGACTGCTGCACCACTTCCGCGGCAAGGAGGACCTGCTGCTGTCGGTCCTCGCCCAGAGCGAACGGCACGACGTGGAGCGGCTCTTCAGCGAGCCCGCCGAGTCGGTCGCCGCCCACTTCGCCACCGTCGTGGACCTCGCCGCCGACAACGAACGGCGGCCCGGCATCGTCCGGATGTTCAACACCCTGGTCGGCGAGTCCGGCAACCCGGAGCACCCGGCACACGCCTACTTCACCCGGCGCTACGCCCGGGTGCTCGGCTACACCGTCGACCTGCTGGAGGCGGGCGTCGCACGCGGTGAACTGCGCCCCGACATCGACTGCGAGGCCGTCGGCCGGGAGATCCTCGCCGTCATGGACGGCCTGCAGATCCAGTGGGTGCTGACCCCCGGCAGCGTGGACATGCCGGCCCGGCTGCGCGGATTCCTGGACCGGCTGCTGCGGGACATCGCCACCCCCTAGTGCTGTGACCGGAAAGGTCCACCGGGTCACGGCGCCCGGTACGGCACCTCGCCGCGTTGTCGGACCACGGAAGTACGTCCGGTACGGCCCGCGGCCCCCTCCGCCTTGCGATGCACCGCACCGGACACCGCGCCCCGGCAAACCTTTCCGGCCACAGAGCTAGGGTGTGCCACCGCCGGTGAACGGGGGCAGCGCGTCCAGCACCTTCGTCAAGGCCTCCGGCAGGGACCCCTGGTCACCCGCCACCTCGTGGCCGTCGTGCACGAAGGCGTAGAAGAACCCGTCGTAGATCGTGGGCCCGCCCGTCGCGATCCGGGGCAGCCGGGCGAAGTCGGCCTCCCGCAGGGCGGTGCGCAGGCCCGCGAGCTCCGCCGCGGACAGCTTTCCGGTGCCCGTGGGCCGTGCCTTCGCGTCCAGCCGGCTCCAGGAGCCGTCGCCCTTGACGACGAGCGTGTGGGTCTGCCCGGCGAAGCCACCGGTTCGGGTGACCCGGACCAGGGTCTCGCCGGGGGCGGGGACCCGACCGGCCGTGGGGCTCGTGCTCGGGTCGGCCGTCGCCCCCGCACCCGTACCGGGGCTCGTGCCGGGGCTCGTACTCGGACCCGAGCTCGGGTCCCGGACGCGCTCGCGCTCGCGCCCGGCTCCGTGGAGGCCTTCGGGGGCGCGTCGTCGCCGCCTCCGGGGTCCGAGGGCCCGCAGCCCGCCAGGACCACCGTGCTCAGCACCGCCACCGCGGCCGCTCGTAACGCGTGCACACCCACCTCCGCCGGGACTCGGGTCCAACCCCGAGTATGGAGTCCGCATCCCCGTTCCGACACCCGTCACGACCGCACGCGGAGGCCGACATCAGCCGGATCGCCCCCTGGCGCCTGATCCCGCCGCTGCTGGCCGTGGTCCTCGGCCTGTGGGGCCTGGAGCGCGGCGGCAGCATGTGGCGCGACGAGTCCGTCACCTGGCAGGTGGCCCACCGGCCGCTCGGCCAGATCGTGGAGCTGCTGGGCCGGGTCGACGCCGTCCACGGCCTGCACTACCTGCTCATGCACGGGCTGTTCCAGGTGTGGGAGGGCGGACTGTGGGCCCTGCGCCTGCCCTCCGTCGCCGCCACCGCCCTCGCGGCCGCCGGGGTGGCCGCCGTCGCCCACCGGCTCGCGGGGGAGCGGGAGGCACTGCTCGCGGGCTGCGCGTACGCCGTACTGCCGCCCGTGCAGATGTACGCCCAGGAGGGGCGCTCGTACGCCCTGGTCGCCGCCGTCGTGGTCTGGGCGACGTACCTGATGCTGCGCGAGCGGTGGCCGGCCTACACGGTGGTGCTGCTGCTCGGCTGCTGGCTGCACGAGTTCGCCGCGCTGGCCCTGCTCGCCCACGCCTTCACCGCGTGGCGCTCGCCCGGCTGGCGGCGCGGCGCCGCGGCCGTGGCGGTCCTGCTGCTGCCGCTGGCCGTGGTGAGCGCCCGGCAGGCCGAGCAACAGCTGGGCTGGCTCGGGCGGCCGAGCTGGCAGGACTGGGTGGCGTACGGGGTGGTGGGCGGCGCGGCCCTGCTGCTCGCGCGGGGGGCTCCGAGCGACCTCGTACGGGTGGCGCTCCCGCTCGTCCTGCTGCCCCCCGGGGTGCTGATGGTGATCTCGCTGGTCAACCCCTGGTACGTCGACCGGTACGTGATCTACGCGCTGGCCGGGCTCGCCCTGCTGGTCGGGGTCCGGCTCGCGCGGGCCCGCGGCTGGTGGCCGTGGCTCCTGGCGGGCGCGCTCCTGGTGCCGTTCGGCATCTGGTCGGTGTGGCTGCGCACGCCGGAGAGCCGCAAGGACGACGTGCTCGCGGTGGCCGCCGCGGTCCGGGAGCGGGCGCGGCCCGGGGACGCGGTGGTGTTCATGCCCTCGCGCAGGCGCGAGTGGCTGCTGTCCTCGCCCGAGCCGTACGGGGAGCTGCGCGACGTGGCCCTGGACCGCACCCCGGCGGCCTCGCACAGCCTCCAGGGCACCGAACTGCCCCCGGACCGGATCCGCGCGGCGCTGCTCGCCTCGCCCCGGGTGATCGCCCTGCTGGACCCGGAAGGCCAGCCGCTGGACCCGTACCCGCGGGAGGCGGTCAAGCGGGCGGAGCTGGCCGCCGGTTTCGACCTGTGCTCGGTGACCGCGGTGCGCGGGGCCCGGGTGGCGGTCTACGCCCGGCCGGGCGGCTGCGGCTGACCCGGCGGGGCCGCCCCCCCGGGAGGAGCCGGTCCGGGCCGCGTCGGAGGATGGGGCGACCCGTGTCGTACAGCCGGAGGAGCCGCATGACCCCGCCCCAGGACGCCGCGTCCGAAGCCCTGCCCGAAGCCCTGCCCGAGGTCGGGTCCGAGGCCCTGCCCGACGTCGGGTCCGAGGCCCTGCCCGAAGCCCTGCCGGGACCGCTCGTCGGGGTCGACTGGCTCGCCCGCCGGCTGGGCGCGCCCGGCCTGGTCCTCTTCGACGCCTCCGTCGGCGCCCACCGCGGCGCGGCCCACCGGATCCCGGGCGCCCGCCCCTTCGACCTCGACGGGGCCCTGTCCGACCACACCGCGCCCGCCCCGCACACCATGCCCGGAGCCCCGGAGTTCACCGAGGCGATGCGCGCCCTCGGCGTCGCGGACTCGGACACCGTCGTCGTCTACGACGGCGCCGGCGTCTACTCCAGCGCCCGCGCCTGGTGGATGCTGCGCGCCATGGGCTTCGACCGGGCCGCCGTCCTCGACGGGGGACTGCCCGCCTGGACCGCCGCGGGCCTGCCGACCTCGCCCACGGGCCCGGCGTACGAAGGCCAACGGGGCTCCTTCACCGCCCGCCCCCGGGCCGGGCTGCTGGTCGACAGTGCCACCGTCGCGCGGGCCCTGACCGATCCGACGGCGGCCGTCCTCGACGCCCGCACCCGCGAACGGTTCACCGGCACCGCCCCCGAACCCCGACCGGGCCTGCGCGGCGGCCACATGCCGGGCGCGGTCAACCTGCCGTTCGGCGAACTCCAGGACCGGGACGGGCGGATGCGGTCCGCCGGGGAACTGCGCGCGGCCTTCCGGACGCTGACGGGGGAACGGGAACGGCTCTACCTCAGCTGCGGCTCCGGGGTGACCGCCTGTGTCCTGGCCCTCGGCGCCGACCTCGCCGGGTACGAGGAGATCGCGGTGTACGACGGCTCCTGGAGCGAGTGGGGCATGCCCTCCGAACTCCCCGTCACCACCGACCTGTAGCGGAGGGGAGGAGCGGGCGGGGGTTAGCCCCACCGAAGGTCCGGGTACGTGCACCATCGGCCCGGGGCACGCTCCCCGGCCAGACTCGGGCCATGACCACTCACCTCACCTCCGCCCGCACGGCCCGCACCGCGATCACCGCCCTCGGCGCCGGCCTCCTCCTGGCCGGCTGCTCCTTCTCGGGCTCCCTCGCGGACGGCGCCTACAAGACGGCGACCGCCGATGCCACGGTCTCGGAGGCGGTCACGGCGGTGAAGCTGACGGGTGTCCGGTCCGGTTCGATCGACGTCACCCCCGGCACCGGCCCCGGCGTCACGATCAAGCGCACGGTCCACTACCGCGGGGACACCGTCCCGGAGACCGGCCAGAAGGTCACCGGCGGCGTACTGACCTTCAGCAAGGACTGCTCCGGGAACTGCTACGTCGACTACCGACTGGAGGTCCCGGCCACCGCCACGGTCGACCTGGAGAGCTCCAGCGGGGACATCACGGTGACGGGTGTGGCGGGGGCCGAGGCGGAGTCCGACTCCGGCGGGGTCACGGCCGACCGGATCGGCGGCCCGCTGAAGGTCCGTACCTCCTCGGGCGAGATCACCGCCACCGGGCTGTCCGGCCCGAGTGCCGAGGTCCGTTCGAGCTCGGGCAACGCGCACGTGGACTTCACGAAGACCCCGTCCTCGGTGCTCGCCGAGACCTCCTCGGGCGACGTCACCCTGAAGGCCCCCCGCACCCCGTACGCGATCAAGGCCTCCACCGACTCCGGCGACCGCGACATCACCCTTCCCGACGACCCCTCCGCCCCCTCCCACATCTCGGTGAAGACCAGCTCGGGCGACATCCACCTCTCCGCCGTCTGACGCGTTCGCCCCGGGCGAACGGGCGGTGGGGAACATCGGGAGGCGCACATGCATTGAGTCGGCAGAGCTCAACTTCACTGCCGGAGGGAAGATCATGGCTTCGACGTCCGTCACACTCACCCTGCCCGTGCTGCCGCTCGACGACGAGGTCGTGCTGCCCGGAATGGTCGTACCGCTCGACCTGTCCGACGCCGAGGTACGCGCCGCCGTGGAGGCCGCGCAGGCCGCCGCCGGCAAGAGCGGCAGCGGGAAGCCCCGGGTCCTGCTCGTGCCGCGCATCGACGGCACGTACGCCGGGACCGGTGTGCTCGGCACCGTCGAGCAGGTCGGCCGGCTCTCCGGAGGGGACCCCGGAGCGCTCATCCGCGGCCTCGGCCGGGTCCGCATCGGGGCCGGGACCACCGGCCCCGGGGCCGCCCTCTGGGTCGAGGGCGAGACCGTCGACGAGGCGGTGCCCGATCCGCTGCCCGGGGCGGTCACCGAACTGGTCAAGGAGTACAAGGCACTCGCCACCAGCTGGCTCAAGAAGCGCGGCGCCTGGCAGGTCGTGGACCGCGTCCAGCAGATCGAAGGCGTGTCCGCGCTCGCCGACAACTCCGGGTACTCGCCGTTCCTGACGGTCGAGCAGAAGGTCGAACTGCTGGAGACCGCCGACCCGGTCGCCCGCCTCAAGCTCGCCGTCAAGGCGCTCAGCGACCACCTCGCCGAGCAGGACGTAGCCGAGTCCATCGCCAAGGACGTCCAGGACGGCGTCGACAAGCAGCAGCGGGAGTTCCTGCTCCGGCGGCAGCTGGAAGCCGTACGCAAGGAACTGCGCGAGCTGAACGGCGAGAAGGACGGCGAGGAGTCCGACGACTACCGCGCCCGCGTCGAGGCCGCCGACCTCCCCGAGAAGGTACGGGAGGCCGCCCTCAAGGAGGTCGACAAGCTGGAGCGGTCCAGCGACCAGAGCCCCGAGGGCTCCTGGATCCGCACCTGGCTGGACACCGTGCTGGAACTGCCCTGGAACGAGCGCACCGAGGACGAGTACGACATCCGGGGCGCCAGGGCCGTCCTCGACGCCGAGCACGCGGGCCTCAGCGACGTGAAGGACCGCATCACCGAATACCTCGCCGTCCGCAAGCGGCGCGGCGAGCGCGGCATGGGCGTCATCGGAGGCCGTCGCGGCGGCGCCGTGCTGGCCCTCGTAGGGCCTCCTGGCGTCGGAAAGACCTCGCTCGGCGAGAGCGTGGCGCACGCCATGGGCCGCAAGTTCGTCCGGGTCGCCCTCGGCGGCGTCCGCGACGAGGCCGAGATCCGCGGCCACCGCCGGACCTACGTCGGCGCCCTGCCCGGCCGGATCGTCCGGGCGATCAAGGAGGCCGGGTCGATGAACCCGGTGGTCCTCCTCGACGAGATCGACAAGGTGGGCTCCGACTTCCGCGGCGACCCGGCGGCCGCCCTTCTGGAGGTCCTCGACCCGGCGCAGAACCACACCTTCCGCGACCACTACCTGGAGGTGGAACTCGACCTCAGCGACGTCGTCTTCCTGGCCACCGCCAACGTCCTGGAAGCCATCCCCGAGGCCCTGGCCGACCGCATGGAGCTCGTCCGGCTCGACGGGTACACCGAGGACGAGAAGGTCGTCATCGCCCGCGACCACCTGCTCCCGCGCCAGCTGGAGCGCGCCGGGCTCGGCTCCGACGAAGTGGTCCTGGAGGAGGACGCCCTGCGCAAGCTGGCCGGGGAGTACACCCGCGAGGCGGGCGTCCGCACCCTGGAGCGCTCCCTCGCCCGGCTGCTGCGCAAGGTCGCCTCGCAGCACGAGCTGGGGGAGCGGGAACTGCCCTTCAGCATCGGCGCGGACGACCTGCGGGCCCTGATCGGACGACCGCACCACGTACCGGAGTCCGCCCAGGACCCGGCCGAGCGGCGCACCGCCGTCCCCGGCGTCGCCACCGGCCTCGCCGTGACCGGCGCGGGCGGTGACGTGCTGTTCGTGGAGGCCTCGCTGGCCGACCCGGAGACGGGCGCGGCCGGCCTGACCCTCACCGGTCAGCTCGGCGACGTCATGAAGGAGTCGGCGCAGATCGCGCTGAGCTTCCTGCGCTCCCACGGCGCGGAACTGGAGCTCCCGGTCGCCGACCTGAAGGACCGGGGCGTGCACATCCACTTCCCGGCGGGCGCCGTGCCCAAGGACGGCCCGAGCGCGGGCATCACCATGACCACCGCACTCGCCTCGCTGCTCTCCGGCCGGCAGGTGCGCACGGACGTGGCGATGACCGGCGAGGTCTCGCTGACCGGGCGCGTCCTGCCCATCGGCGGGGTGAAGCAGAAGCTGCTCGCCGCGCACCGGGCCGGACTGACCACCGTCATCATCCCCAAGCGCAACGAGGCCGACCTGGACGACGTCCCGGCGGAGGTGCTGGAGACGCTGGAGGTGCACCCGGTGACGGATGTGCGCCAGGTCCTGGAGCTCGCCCTGGCGCGGGCGCAGGCCCCGGCCGTCGCCGCGGCCTGACGAACGCACACGGCCCGGTGTCCCGCTCCGGCGGGGTACCGGGCCGTCCGCACACCCGCTGCGAAATACTGGCCCCGCACCCATCGGGGTGCCGGACACCATCGAAGGAGCGGGACGTGCACGGGAGTGAAGACCAGGAGTTCCTTGCCCTGGAGCGGGAGCTGTCCGTCTTCCTCCGGCGGGCCCGTGCCTCCTCGGGCGAGATGGCCCGCGAGCTCCACCCCGAACTGGAGCCGGCCGCGTACGGGCTCCTCGTACGCCTGGAAGCGGCCGGGCGGCAACGGGCCACCGAACTCGCCGCCTACTTCGGCGTCGGCAAGGCCACCATGAGCCGGCAGCTGCGGGCCCTGGAGGTCCTCGGCCTGGTGGCCCGCGAGCCGGACCCCGCCGACGGCCGGGCCTCCCTGGTCGGCCTCACGGAGGAGGGCCGGGAGCGCTTCCTGCGGGTCCGGGGGGCGCGGCGCGAGCAGTACATGCGCAAGCTCGCCGACTGGGACCGCGGCGAGGTCGCGGAACTGGCCCGGCTGCTGAACCAGTTGAACGCGGGCGGGGAGTAGCGCGCCGCACGCCGCGCCGCGCGCCGCGCCGCAGGGCGGTCGGCCGGACCGCTCAGAGCTCCGCGTAGACCGCCGACGCGTCGTCGTGCCGCTTGTACCGGGCCGACGGGCGGGCCGGATCGGACTCGACGGCGCGCACCCGGCCGATCAAGCCCTGCGCACCCTCCTTCCGCAGCACCGCCATGCAGTCGGCCCAGTCACCCTCCCCGAAGGTGTCCGTCCACCGGCTCGCCCCGTCCGTGAGCGCTGCCACCGCCCGCACCCACCCGCGCGGGGTGCGCCCGGTCACCGCCCGGGCCGCCACCGCCGGGTCGGCGGCCGCCGTGAAGAAGCCGCCCTCCGCGTTGCGCAGGGCGTCCGTCGCTGCCACCGAGCCCAACACCTCCCGCGGGATCCGGTCCAGCCGGTCGTCGAGCACGGCCGTCACCTCGCCGCCGGGCGCCTGCAGGAGCAGTACGGAGTCCGAGAGGACGAGGTGTTCCACGTACGCCGCGTCCCAGCGGACCACGACGACCGTCGCCTGCGGCGTCCGCACGTGAGAAAGGTCACAGGTGTCGCGGTGGGCGTCGGCCGTGGCGCGGACGGACTCGGCCAGAACCTGATCGAGCGGCATGTCCCGCCGCGATCCGGACAGTTCGGTCAATCGGCCGCCGAGGCGAGCCACGAACCAGGGCACCCCGTGCACACATCCGTCGTCGCCGCCCGGCGGGGTGACCCCGTCCAGGACCACCAGGACGCCGCCGCCCGAAGCGGGGATCGCGGCCGACACCCAGTCCTCATTGGGGCGTTCCTGGTGGCCGGGGGCCGAGGCGAGGTCGATGCGCATCCCCGCATTCTGCCGCGCGGGAGGCGGCGGGCGCGGTGAGGTCCGTACCAAATCGGGCGCGCGCCGGTGGCCCCGCGCACCGGCCGCCCGGGGCGGTCGGCGAGCGCCGGGGCGACGGGGCGGTGGTGTGGGCGGGCATCCTGCCAAAGGCCGTATCGATCTTTCAACCACCTGTCCAAGGCGGCGCTCCGGCACGGGGTGCCCGAGTTGGTCGGCAACTCATCCGTGATGTTCACTCGTTCGAGTGGCCGGTTGGGCGATGTGCGGCTCTCTCCCCAGCACGCTGCAAAGGTCTGAGGCGGTACGAGGGAGCAGGGGGCGTTTACTTGTTGACCGGCCGTTACCTCGGCCACACGAGTAGACGAGCAAGAGCACACGTACAGGATTGCGAGCACCGGTGCAGAAGAAGCGGTCTCGGAAGAACGGCACCGCCGCCGACGGCCCGGCCCCCGCAGGACGCCGCGTCCGCGTGCGCCGCAGGCTGGTCGTCGGCGTAGCCGTCGCCGGACTCACCGTCCTCGCGGCGGGAGCGCCCGCCGTCGTCTCCGCCTCGACGGAATTGAACGACTCCCAGCGCCTGGTCACCCTCGCGGAACAGACCCGGCAGACCCTCACCCTCACGCACCTCCTCGGTGACGAGCGTGACGCGGTCGTCGAGTACGCCGCCAAGGGCCGACCCGGCGCGGCCAAGGGACCCGTCCAGGAGCGCATCGCCGGGACCGACCGGCAGCTCGCCGAGGTCCAGGCCGAGGCCGACGAGGCCACCGCCCGGGCCCTCGCCCGCGTACGGACCGTCCGCGCCGAGGCCGTCGACGGCAAGGGCAGCGCCCTCGCCGCCCACCAGGCCTACGCCGGCGTCATCGCGGAACTCCTCGCCCCCGGCGACCAACTCGCCGAGCTGACCCCGCCGCGCGCCGAGGCCGCCCTGGCCACCACCCGCCCGCTGGCCCCGCTGGGCCAGGCCGTGGAACAGGCCTCGGCCACCCGCGGCCTGCTGCTCGCCGCGCTGGCCGTCCCCCGCGGCGATCAGTCCCCCAACTCGGCCGTGGTCGACGAACTCACCACCGCCGCGCAGCGGACGCGCGTACGGGAACAGGCCGCCCTCGACGACTTCGCGCGGGCCGCGCGACCCGACGTACGCCAGACCCTGGCCGCCACCGTCACCGGCCCCGAGGTCAAGACGGCCGACGACTTCCTCAAGCGGCTCACCGACCGGCCCACCCTGACGCCCGCCGACCGCAAGACCGACGGGGCCACCGTCGGTACCGCGCTCACCGCCCGCATCGACCGCATGCGCACCGTGGAAGCCACCCTCGCGAGCGAACGGGCCTCCGCCCTGGCCGCACTGCGCGACGACGACGTGACCCGGCTCGAAATCGCGATCGCGCTGCTCGGCGTGCTGTTCCTGCTCGCCGTCGGTGTCTCCACCGCCGTGGCCCGGTCGCTGACCCGGCCGCTGTCGGTCCTGCGCCGCGGCGCGGAGCGGCTGGCCACGCCGGAGGGCTCGGTGGAACCGGTGCGGTTCACGGGCCGCAACGACGAGTTCGCCGAGGTCGTGCGCCACCTGAACGCGGTGCGCGACCAGACGGTCTCCCTGCACACCCGGATCGCCGGGCTCGACGCCGACCGGCGCCGGACCATCGGCCGCAGCGAGGCCCTCGCCGCCGGCAGGGACGCGCTGGAAGAAGAACTGACGACGCTGCGGGCGGGGCTGGAGGAGCACCGACGCATCATGTCGACGACCTCCGTCTCGCTGTCGCTGCGGACCCTGGGCCTGGTGGAGCGCCAGCTCGCGGTCATCGAGGAGCTGGAGTCCAAGGAGCAGGACCCCGACCGGCTGGCGACCCTCTTCAAGCTGGACCACCTGGCGACCGTGATGCGCCGCCACAACGAGAACCTGCTGGTCCTCGCCGGCCAGGAACACGGCCACGGGCAGGGCCTGCCGGTGCCGCTGGTCGACGTGATGCGGGCCGCCGTCAGCGAGATCGAGCGCTACGAGCGCGTCGACCTCGCCGCGCTGCCCTCGTACACCCAGATCGCGGGACACGCCGCCGACGACATCTCGCACGTGCTGGCCGAACTGCTGGAGAACGCGACCACGTTCTCCCCGCCGGACGTCAAGGTGAAGGTGTCCAGCTGGCTGCAGGGCTCCGGCGACGTGGTGCTGTCCGTCGTGGACGAGGGCATCGGCGTCACCGAGGACCGCCTCGAAGCACTGAACACCCGACTGTCCACGCCCGACGCCTACGACGAGGAGACCGAGGCGGAACACGGCCTCGGCCTCGGCCTGTACGTGGCCGGGCGGCTCGCGGCCCGGCACGGGGTCACCGCCGAGCTGCGCACCCCGAAGCACGGCGGGACCGAGGCCCTGGTGGTCGTCCCGGCGGCGCTGCTGCCCGCGACCCCGGTGGTCTCCCCGGTGCACACCCTGGCCATGCCGGGCGGACCCGCGCTGCGGCTGCCGGGAGTGATAGCGGAGGCGAACGAGAACACGCTGCCGAAGCGGCGGCGCGGGACGCATGCCGCTCCGGACCCGGACGAGGACGCGGCCGTGGAAGCGGCCGTGGAGGCCGAGGCCGGAGTCCAGGCCGAGGCCGACGTCGCGGCCGCTGCCGAGGTCCTCGCCGAGGAGCCGGTCGTCCCGGCCGCCGTCGACTCCGAGCCGGAGCCCGCCGTCGAGCCGGAGCCGGTCGTCGAGCCGGAGCCGGAGCCCGCCGTCGCGGCGGTCCCGATCACCCTGGCCGAGGCGCTGGCCGGCCCCGCCGTCGTCGCCGAGACCCCGGCACAGCCGGACCAGGACCCGGTCGCCGACGCGCCCGCAACCGCCGGGGCGGTGCCCGCCGACCAGGTGTTCGTCGCCGCGCCCCCGGCAGGGGACGGGCCCACCCCCGAGGAACAGCTGCTCGCGCGGGTCGTCCCCGACGCGGAGCCGGCCGCCCCCGGCGTGGCGGACCCCACCGAGGAGATCCCGACCGCGGCGCACACCGCCGCACCCGTGGCCGACGTACAGGAAGCCGAACCGGAGGCGGAGCCGCACACCCACGCCCCGGCCGAGAGCAACTGGCTGCCCCGCCAGGGCAGCCACCCGGCCGACCAGGCCGAAGGCGAAGGCGCCGTCACCGACAAGGGCCTGCCCAAGCGGACCCCGCGCACCGTCCCCGCCAAGAGCGCGGCCCGTGCCGACGGACCGCCCGAGCCGCCACGCCGCGTCGACGCCGAGGAGTTGCGGCGCCGGCTCGGAGGCTTCTACCAGGGAGCCCAGGACGGCAGGCGCGTCGTCGCCGCCGAACTCGCCCAGGAGCAGGGGCCCGACCAAGCCCCTGACCAGGCGCTCGACCAAGCCCTCGACCAAGGGCGGACGCAGCGGCCGGGCCAGAGCAAGACCGACCGGGGGGACACCGCACAGGAGGCACGCACATGACCGCGCCCAGTACGTACGGACTGAGCACCCAGGCCCGCAACCTGCAGTGGCTGCTGACCGACCTGGTCGAGGAGGTGCCCGGCGTCAACTCCGTCGCCGTCGTCTCCTCGGACGGGCTGCTGCTCCTGTCCTCCGACCCGGGAGCGGGCACGGCCGAACCGGCCGACCGGCCGAGGCCCCGGGGCCCGCGCGGCGCGTCCGCCGACCTGGCCACCATCGTCTCCGGCCTCGGCAGCCTCACCACCGGCGCGGCCGCCCTCATGGACACCGGCTCGGTCAAGCAGACCATGGTGGCGATGGAGCACGGCTCCGTCTTCGTCATGGCCATCAGCGACGGCTCCCTGCTGGGCGTGCACGCCACCCCCGACTGCGACATGAGCGTCGTCGCCTACCACATGGCCCTGTTCGTCGGCCGCGCCGGCCACGTCCTGACCCCCGAAGTCCGCAGTGAGCTGCGCCAGTCGATGGAGAACACCCCGTGAGGAGTACGGCCTCCGACCGGCTGCCGATACGCGGAGCCGACCGCCGCCCCGCCCGCGTCCGCCCGTACTCCCTCACGGGCGGCCGCACCCGCTTCACGCAGGTCCTGCACGTCGAGACGTTCGTCGCCGCCCTGGACACCAAGGTCTCGGAGCCGCAGAAGCCCGACCGCATGCCCGAGATGCCCGCCATCGTCGAGGTCTGCCGCCGCATGCGGACGATCGCCGAGATATCCGCCCTGCTGAAGCTCCCGCTCGGCGTGGTCCGCGTCCTGGTCAGCGACCTCGCCGACCAGGGCCGGATCCGCGTCTACGGAACGGGCCACGGCAGCGGCCGTCCCGAACGCGCGCTGCTGGAAAGGGTGCTCAGTGGTCTTCGCCGTCTCTGACAACCCGGTGTCCCTGCCGCAGTCGGACGACGAGCCGGCCCAGCCCTGGCAGTACGACCGCTCCCGCGCACCCGTCGCCGTCAAGGTGCTGGTCGCGGGCGGCTTCGGCGTCGGCAAGACGACCTTCGTCTCCTCCGTCTCCGAGATCACCCCGCTGCGTACCGAAGCGGTGATGACCCAGGCGAGCGCCCCGACCGACGACCTGTCCGGCACCCCCGACAAGAGCACCACCACCGTCGCCATGGACTTCGGGCGCGTCACCCTCGCCGACGACCTCGTCCTCTACGTGTACGGGACCCCCGGCCAGGAGCGGTTCTGGTTCATGTGGGACGACCTGGTGCGCGGCGCCATCGGCGGTCTGGTCCTGGCCGACACCCGCCGACTGCGCGACTGCTTCCCGGCCCTCGACTACTTCGAGACCTGCGGACTCCCGTACGCCGTCGCCGTCAACCACTTCGACGGCTCGCAGTCGTACGAACCCGACGACGTCCGCGAGGCGCTCAGCGTCCCGCCCCACGTACCCGTCGTGATCATGGACGCGAGGCGCCGCGACACGGTGATCGAATCACTGCTCGCCCTGGTGGGCCACGCCCTCGACACCACTCCCGAATAGAGAACGTGAGAGATGCGCAAGATACTTGTCGTAGGAGCCGGCCAGTCCGGTCTCCAGCTCGCCCTCGGACTCCAGTCGAAGGGGTACGAGGTCACCCTCATGTCCAACCGGACGGCGGACGAGATCCGCACCGGGCGGGTGATGTCCACGCAGTGCATGTTCGACACGGCACTGCAGCACGAGCGTGATCTCCAGATCAACTTCTGGGAGCAGCAGGCCCCGAAGATCGAGGGCCTCGGCGTCTCCGTCGCCACCCCCGACGCCGGCCGCGCCATCGACTGGCTCGGCAGGCTCAAGGGGTACGCGCAGTCCGTCGACCAGCGCGTGAAGATGGCCGGCTGGCTCGACACCTTCGTACAGCGGGGCGGCCAACTGGTCATCCACGGCGCCTCGGTCGCCGACCTCGACTTCTTCTCCCGTACGTACGACCTGGTGCTGGTCGCCGCCGGCAAGGGCGAGCTGGTCTCGATGTTCGGGCGGGACGCGGCGCGTTCCCCGTACGACGCCCCGCAGCGCGCGCTCGCCGTCGCCTACGTGCACGGCCTCGGCCCGCGCCCGGAGCACCCGGAGACCGAAGCGGTCCGCTGCAACCTGGTCCCGGGCGTCGGCGAGCTGTTCGTCATGCCCACCCTGACCACCTCGGGCCGGGCCGACATCCTGTTCTGGGAGGGCGTCCCGGGTGGTCCGCTGGACGTCTTCAACGGGGTCAAGGACCCGGCGGAGCACCTCGCGCTCACGCTGGAGCTGATGGAGAAGTTCGTGCCGTGGGAGTACTCCCGCGCGACGAAGGTGGAGCTGACGGACGCGGGCGCCACGCTCGCCGGGCGCTACGCGCCGATCGTCCGCAACCCGATCGGACGCCTCCCGGGCGGCGGACTGGTGCTGGGCGTCGCGGACGTGGTCGTCGCCAACGACCCGATCACCGGACAGGGATCGAACTCCGCGTCCAAGTGCGCGGCCTCGTACCTCTCCTCGATCCTCATGCACGGGGACAAGCCGTTCGACGAGTCGTGGATGAAGGCGACCTTCGACAAGTACTGGTTCACCACGGGCAAGCCGGTGACCCAGTGGACGAACGCGATGCTGGGCGTCCCGCCGGAGCACGTACTGAACCTGATCGGCGCGGCCGGGCAGCTCCAGCCGGTGGCGAATCGATTCGCCAACGGCTTCGACAACCCGGCCGACTTCGACGCGTACTTCTACGACCCCGAGGACACCGCCGACTACCTGGCGGAGGTCGCCTCGTCCGTCGGAGCCTCCTCGGCGGAGTAGCCCGTATCGTCCCCCGCCTCCGCCGCCGGTGCCTCCGGCAGCGCGGGCGGGGTGAACTCCGCGAGCGGGGCACCGTCCGGGTCCGGCCGGACCGCCCCCAACAGCGGGTTCGCGGCGATCGGCGAGACCTTCACCACGGCCCCCGGCCGCGGCGCCTGGATCACCTTGCCGTCGCCGACGTACAGGCCCACGTGGGTGGCCTTCGGGAAATAGACCACCAGGTCCCCGGGCCGCAGCTGATCCAGCGGCACCTTCGGCAGCTGGGACCACTGCTCCTGGCTGGTCCGCGGAATGGCGCGCCCGGCGTGCGCCCAGGCCTGCGAGGTCAGCCCGGAGCAGTCGAAGGACCCCGGCCCCTCGGCACCCCAGACGTACGGCTTGCCGATCTGAGCCGCCGCATAGGTGAGGGCGGCTCCACCGGCCGCCGTGGGGGTGCCCGTACGGGTCGGGAGACGGCCCGAATCGACCAGGCTCCGCTGCGCGACGGCGGTGTTCTCGGCCTCCCGCGCGCCGAGCCGGGTGAGCTGGTCCGGGGTCAGGGCGGCGAGCACCCGCTCGACCTCCTTGAGCTGCGCCGCGACCTCGTCCTTGTGGAGCTTCTGCTGCGCGGCCAGGGTCTGCCGGGCGTCCAGGGCCTCGCGGGCCCGTACGGCGAGCGCGTCGGCCTTCTTCTCGCCCCGCGCGAGCCGGGCCAGTACCCCCGCCCGCCGGGCGCCCTCGCGGGCGGCGAGCCGACGCTGGTCCAGGGCGGCCTGCGGATTCCCGGCGAGCAGCATCCGGGCGTACGGGGACAGCCCCTGGGCGCCCTGGTACTGCTCCCGGGCGAGCCGCCCGGCGATGGCCCGCTCGGAGTCGAACTCCGTACGGGCCTTGCCGAGCTCGGCGGCGCGCAGCCGCTCCTCGGCCTGGCCGGCCCGCAGGGCCTCGTCGGTGGCGTTGTAGGCCTCGGTGGCCTCCTCGGCCTTCTGGTACAGGCCCTGCAGGCGGGTGAGCAGCACCCCGACGGACTCCCCTTCGGGCAGCCCCGGCTCGGCCCCGGCCCCAGGGACCGGCCCGGCGACGACGAGCACTGCGGCGATGCAGACGGCGCGAAGCGGCCGCCGTGACAGTCGATGTGACATGGGATCACCTCCGAGGCGGCCGATGCTGCCACGCCCGGTATGACAAATGCCCCAACGGAGTCGGCCGGTCGCGACGCCTCACCCGGTTGGGGGCGGTGGGGCGGGGCGGGGGCTTCGGGGAGCGGGACCGGCCCGACCCGGAGGGACGATGGGACTGACGGGAAACCCCCATACCCCACTCTGATTCGGATCGAGTGGCTCCCGCCCCCGGAGCCACCGCCCGACCCCGGTCGATCGGCCTCCGTCACCTCGACGCGCGGCGGGCCTCGCGGATTTCGCGGGTGATCGCCCAGGCGTCCGCGACCGGGCCCAGGTGGGCGAGCTTGTCGGGGTTGACCACCGAGCGGATGGTGCCGATCCGGCCGTCGAGGATCTCGAAGGCCAGGATGTGGAGCACCTGGCCGTCCGGGTCGCGGACGATCGCGCCCGGCTCGCCGTTCACGTCGTGGGGCTCGGCGGTCACGCCGACGCGGGACAGCCAGGGGAAGAACGCGGCGAGCAGGCGGGCCACGTTCTCGGCGCCGGTGATGGTCTTCGCCAGCTGCGGAGCCTTGCCGCCGCTGTCCCCGACCAGTTGGGCGTCGGTCGCCAGCAGCCGCTGCAGCCCGGTGATGTCGCCGTCCTTCATCGCGTCCAGGAACCGGGTCGCCAGTTCCTGCCGCTCCTGACGGTCCGCCCGGAACCTCGGCCGGCCGGCCTCCATGTGCCGCCGCGCCCGGACCAGCAGCTGCCGGCAGGCGGCCTCCGACCGGCCCACCGCCGTGGCGACCTCGTCGAAACCGAAGGCGAAGACCTCCCGCAGGACGAACACCGAGCGTTCCAGCGGGCTGAGCCGCTCAAGGAGCAGCAGCGCGGCCATCGACACCGAGTCCGCCAACTCCACCGACCGCGCCGGGTCCTGGTAGGGATCGTTCAGCAGGGGCTCGGGGAACCACGGTCCGACGTACTCCTCGCGCCGCACCCGGGCGGAACGCAGGACGTCGATCGAGAGTCGGGTGACCGTCGTCGAGAGGAAGGCCTTGGTGGACGTGGGGATGGTCGCCGAGGCGTCGAAGCGCAGCCACGTCTCCTGCACCGCGTCCTCGGCCTCGCTCACGCTGCCCAGGATCCGGTAGGCGATCGAGAACAGCAGTGACCGCAGATCCTCGAATTCCTCGACCTTGCTCATACCGGCTTTCCTCCCCCGAGTGGCCCTAGGTGATCGTCAGGGTGACGGCGGGGGAGCACAAGCCCCCGCCGGTCCCCCTCAGTGGAACTGTCCGGCCACGTACGTGCCGCCCGGCTGCTGGGTGATGACGTTGATCCGGTTCGCCATGTTCATGACCGCGATCAGCAGTACCAGGACGTTGAGCGCCTCCTCGTCGTAGTACTTGGCGGCGCGTGCCCACACCTCGTCGGTCACTCCGCCGGCCCCGTCCGCCGTGCGGGTGCCCTCCTCCGCCAGTTCCAGCGCGGCACGTTCGGCCTCGGTGAAGACCGTGGCCTCGCGCCACGCCGCCACCAGGTGCAGCCGTACCGGGGTCTCACCGGCGGCGGTGGCCTCCTTGGTGTGCATGTCGATGCAGACGGCGCAGCCGTTGATCTGGCTCACGCGCAGGGACACCAGTTCCTGCGTGGTGGCCGACAGCGCCGAGTCCTTGATGACCTTCCCGACCGACATGAGGTGCTTGAAGGCCTTGCCGGCGGTCGGGCTGGTGAAGGGGTTCAGTCGCGCGTCCATGGTGTGCTCCTCGGTGGTCGTCGTCGGCTACATCCCTGAGACGAGGTGGCCCGACCTCCTGTGACATGGGCGCGTGTGACCTACGTCTCCCGGTTCGCGGACTGTGTGAGGACGCGTCGGAGCCAGCGCGTACGGGCGTCGCGGGCGTCCTGGCTGAGGGCCGCCTCGGGGGCGAGGCTGTCGAAGCCGTGGAAGGCGCCGGGCCATACGTGCAGTTCGGCCTGGCCGCCCGCCCGCCAGAGCGCGTCGGCGTAGGCCACGTCCTCGTCCCGGAATGTCTCGACCGACCCGACGTCGATGTAGGCCGGGGGGAGCCCGGACAGGTCCGTGGCGCGCGCGGGGGCGGCGTAGGGCGAGAGGTCCGGGGCGCCGAACCGGTCGCCGAGGAGTGCCTGCCACCCGGTGGCGTTGGAGGTGCGGTCCCAGATGTCGACGCCGGCCATCTGGTGGCTGGAGAAGGTGGTGTTGCGGTCGTCGAGCATCGGGCACATGAGCAGCTGGCCGATCGGCGCGGGACCGCCCCGGTCGCGGGTGAGCAGGGCGAGCGCCGCGGCGAGGCCGCCGCCCGCGCTCTTGCCGCCGATGATGATGTGGTCCGCGTCGATGCCGAGCTCGTGGGCGTGCTCGGCCGCCCAGACGAGGCCGGCGTAGCAGTCCTCCACCGGTTCGGGGTACCGGACCTGGGGCGCCAGGCCGTACTCGACGGAGATGACGGCCAGGCCGAGGGGGAGGGCCCATTCGCGCAGCAGCTGCGGGACCACGGACGGGGCGTTGCCCACGACCATGCCGCCGCCGTGCATGTAGTACAGCAGGGGGAGCGGGCCGGCGGCCCCGGCGGGTCGGGCGCTCACGAGCGTGACGCCGCGTCCTGGTACGCGTAGCTCGTCCACCTCGAAGAGGCCGTCGGCCCGGAGCTCCTGGACCGTCGGCCGGGCCCGGGTCGCGATGTCCTGTTCCTGCTGGGCCGCGAGGTTCTCGGGGGTGAGCGGCTCGCGTACCGCGTCGCCCAGAGCGGCCAGTGCGCGGCCCAGTTCGGGGTCGAGGGCGGGCGCCGCGCCGTCCGTACGGGGGATTTCCATGCGCCGTAGTCAAGCAGCCGCCGCGAGGCGGGAGGCGCACCGAGGCTCTCCTGTTGCGTCAACCGTGGCACAGGACACGCCAGTTGTGGCTTCGCGCTGTGGGGCTGCGCGGTTGGCGCTCCTGTCGCTCCTGCTCGTCCCGGCCCTGCCCCTGCAGACGCTCGGCCCGCTCGGCCCGCTCGGCCCGCTCGGCCCGGGTATCGCCACCCTCGGCGGGCGGGGGCGGGCCACGACCGGCCGGCGAGGGTCAGTCCCGCAGCAGGCGGGCCTTGGCCGTCGTGAACTCCTGGGGGGTCAGCAGGCCCTCGCGGGCGAGGTCGGCCAGTTGGGTGAGCTCCGCCACCAGGCCGGCCGCGGCCGGATGGTCGGGCGTGATCGCCGCCTCCGGCTCCGGTTCGGCCGGCTGCGGGGGCTCGGGCGGAGCTTCGATCGGCGCCCCGGTCGGGGGCTCGGCCTGCGCCCGGGCCGGCGGTTCGGTCCAGCCCGTCGCGCCCGCCGGACCCGCGGCCGCCACCGGACCCGCCGTTCCCACCGAGCCCGCCGTCGCCTCCGCCGCTCCCGAGGCCCGCGCCAGCAGGCCCCGCAGCAGCGGGTGCCCCGGCGGGCGATTCGCCGCGCGGACCGTTACTCCCATCGGGCGGATGAACATCAGGCCACCCCCGCCCGTGGATCCGCCGGTACCCGGTCCGGCGGGATGCGGACCGAGCCGACGATCCGGCCGCCCGCCGCCCGTACGGCGATGGCCGCGTCCTCGGCCCACAGGTGTTCGACGACGAGCAGCAGCGCGCAGCTCCCGCGTTCCAGCAGCCCCGCCGCCTCCTGGATGTCCTCCGGCCCGATCAGCCGCGCCACGTCCCGGCCCGTCAGCAGGCCGTTCAGCTCCACGAACTCGTCGAACTCGGCCGCCAGGACATCTCCCGACGCCGTCCTCGTCGCCACGATCCCGTCGATCAGCCGGACCACCCCGGTCTTGCGCAGCCCCATCACGGCCTCGACCGCCGGGGCCCGCAGCTGCTCCTCCGGGAAGGCGAGGACGATGAATTCCACAGGTCCCATGCGCCTCGGCTCCTCTCTTTCGATACTTCCGACCGTTTGTGACGACTCTTCGGCACACTATGGCATAAGCGGACATATCATCCGTCTGCTTGCTACGTTTCGGTCCATGACCGCTCTGACGGCGAAGGTGACGGAGCCCTCCCCGCCCCCGCCCCCCGGCGCCGACGCCCCCAAGCGGCGCGGCGTCGAGCTGACGCTCCTCGTCGGAGCCGTCCTGATCTCCGTCCTCGGTCACCTCTACGTCGGCCTCGCGACCACCGGCCACCTCCCCGGCCCCGCCGCCCACTACGCCACCGGCCTGTCCGTCGCCGCCCTGCTCGCGCACCTCGCCGTCCGCCTGCGGGCCCCGTACGCCGACCCCCTCCTGCTCCCCATCGCCGTCCTCCTCAACGGCCTCGGCCTCGTCCTCATCCAGCGCCTGGACGTGACCACCCCCGGCCATCTCACCGCCGGGGACCAACTCCTCTGGTCCGCCCTGGGCGTGGCGCTCTTCGTGCTGGTCGTCGCACTGCTCCGCGACCACCGCGTGCTCCAGCGCTACGCCTACCTCTCCGTCGCCGTGGCCCTCGTCCTGATGCTGATCCCCGTCTTCTTCCCGGCGGTCAACGGCGCGCACATCTGGATCCGGTTCGCCGGGCTCTCCTTCCAGCCGGGGGAGTTCGCCAAGATCCTGCTCGCGGTCTTCTTCGCCGCCTACCTCGCCGCGAACCGCACCGCGCTCGCCCTCACCGGCCGCCGGCTGTTCTGGAAGCTCCGGCTCCTCCCCGGCCGTGTCCTCGGCCCGATCCTCGCGATCTGGCTGCTCAGCGTCGGCGTACTGGTCCTGGAGCGGGACCTGGGCACCTCGCTGCTGTTCTTCGGACTCTTCGTGATCATGCTGTTCACGGCCACCGGACGGATCGGCTGGATCGCGATCGGGCTGCTGCTCGCCGCCCTCGGCGCGTACGCCGTCGGGACCTTCGAACCGCACGTGCACAGCCGGGTGGACGACTGGCTGAACCCTTTCGCATCCATCGAGCGCGGCGAGGGTCCCGGCCAGCTCGCCCAGTCCCTCTTCGCCTTCGGCGCCGGCGGCCTCCTCGGTGCCGGGCTCGGCCACGGCCAGTCCTTCCTCATCGGCTTCGCCGCCAAGTCGGACTTCGTCCTCGCCACCGCCGGCGAGGAGCTCGGCCTCGTCGGCCTCGCCGCGATCCTGCTCCTCTACGGGCTCCTTGTCGCCCGTGGCTTCCGCGCCGGGCTCGCCCTGCGCGACCCCTTCGGGCGGTTGCTCGCCACCGGGCTCGCCTCGATCGTCGCGCTCCAGGTGTTCGTCATCGCGGGCGGCGTCACCGGCCTGATCCCACTCACCGGCATGGCCATGCCCTTCCTCGCCCAGGGCGGCTCCTCCGTCGTCACCAACTGGATCATCGTCGCGCTGCTGGTCCGGCTCAGCGACAGCGCCCGCAGACCCCGCCCCGCGAAGGAGCCGGCCGAGTGATCCGCTACATCCGCTGGTGCGCGTACTTCTGCGCCCTCCTGCTGGTCGCCCTGCTGGTCAACATCGCCCGCGTGCAGGTCTGGGAGTCCGCCGCCTACGGCGCGAACCCGGCCAACAAGCGCCCCGCCATCGAGCGCTACGCCGAACCCCGAGGGGACATCCTGGTCGACGGGCGCCCCGTCACCGGCTCCCGCGACAGCGGCCAACTGCTGCGCTACGAGCGCACGTACGCGAACGGCCCGCTCTACGCGCCCGTCACCGGCTTCGCCTCCCAGACCTACGGGACCAGCTTCGTCGAGCGCGCCGAGGACGCGATCCTCTCGGGCACCGACCCGGGGCTCTCGGCCTTCCCGCTCTGGTACGAACTGGCCCGCGGGCGACCGGCCGGCGGGAACGCCGCCACCACCGTCCGCGCCGGCATGCAGCGGGCCGCGTACGCCGGGCTCGCGGGCAAGCGCGGCGCGGTGGCCGCCGTCGAGCCGGCCACCGGGAAGATCCTCGCGCTGGTCAGCAGCCCCTCGTACGACCCCTCCGTGCTCTCCGGTACGGGTACGAAGGTCAAGGAGGCCTGGACCGCCCTGAACGCGGATCCCGCCCGGCCGATGCTCAACCGGGCGCTGCGCGAGACCTACCCGCCCGGCTCCACCTTCAAGATCGTGACGGCGGCGGCCGCCCTCGACGCGGGCGTGGTCACCGACGTGGACGCGCCGACCCGGACCCCCGACCCCTATCCGCTGCCCGGGACCAGCACCCTGCTGCCGAACGCGGGCACCGGCTGCGAGGACGCCTCGATGGCGGACGCGGTGCAGTGGTCCTGCAACACGGTGATGGCGAAGATCGGCGTGCAGGTCGGGCTGCGCGGCATGGTGGAGGCGGCGCGCCGCTTCGGATTCAACAGCGAGGGGCTGCGGGTTCCCTCGTGGGTGTCCCGGTCGAACTTCGACACCGACATGAGCCAGGACCAGCTGGCCCTTTCCTCGATCGGGCAGTTCAACACGAAGGCCACCCCGCTGCAGATGGCGATGGTGGCGGCGGCCGTGGCGAACGGCGGCGAGCTCACGTACCCCTACCTGGTGGACCGGACCACCCAGGACGACGGCTCCCAGGTCCGGCGCGGGAGCCGGCGCAGCCTGGGCCGGGCGATGGCCCCGGCCACCGCCGTCCGGCTGCAGGACCTGATGGTCAAGGTCGTGGAGAACGGGACCGGCCGCAACGCCGCGATCCCGGGCGCGGTGGTCGGCGGCAAGACGGGCACCGCGCAGCACGGGGTCGGCAACGCGGGCACGCCGTACGCCTGGTTCATCTCCTGGGCCAAGGCCGAGGGCGCCGCCCTGCCACAGGTGGCGGTAGCGGTGGTGGTCGAGGACGCGTCGGCCGACCGGGGTGACATCAGCGGCAACGGCGCGGCTGCCCCGATCGCGCGGGCGGTGATGGAAGCGGCCCTGGCCACCGGCTGACACCCGGCCCCGACCCCGTACGGGGCGGACGCCCCTAGGGGGGTGTCTTGCCGATCAGGGCGGGCTCGCGGCGGCCGGCACCGCGCCTCGCCGCGTTGTCCTCGGTCGACGACGCTCCGCGTCGCCTCCCTCGTCCGCCTTGCGATGCACGGCACCGACCACCGCTCCCTGATCCGCCCTGATCGACAAGACACCCCCTAGAACATGTCCGCCGCCCCGTCGGCGATGGCGGACACGACCTCCGCCACCCGCGCCGACTCCTCGGCCGCGAACCGCTCGCGGTCGAGGGCCTCGGCGATCTCCTCGTCCTGGCTCATCAGCAGGTCCAGGTTCGAGTCGCCCAGGTCGAAGACGCCGAGGTCCAGGTAGGCGCGCTGCAGCCGTTCGCCCCACAGTCCGATGTCCTTCACGCACGGCACGATCCTGCTGAACAGCAGCTTGCGGAACAGGTGCAGGAACTCCGACTGCTCACTGAGCAGCGTCGCCTCCTTGGCCCCGATGCCGAAGTTCTCCAGCACCTCCACCCCGAGCAGCCGATTCCGCATCAGGTAGCAGCCCTCGATCACGAACTCCTCGCGCTCGCGCAGCTCGGCGTCGGTGAGCTGCTTGTAGTAGTCGCGCAGCGCCATCCGCCCGAAGGCCACGTGCCGGGCCTCGTCCTGCATCACGTACGCCAGGAGCTGCTTCGGCAGCGGCTTGGTGGTCGTGTCGCGGATCATGCCGAAGGCGGCCAGGGCCAGCCCCTCGATGAGCACCTGCATGCCCAGGTACGGCATGTCCCAGCGGGAGTCGCGCAGGGTGTCGCCCAGCAGCCCCTGGAGGCTGTCGTTGATCGGGTACAGCATCCCGACCTTCTCGTGCAGGAAGCGCCCGAAGATCTCGGCGTGCCGGGCCTCGTCCATGGTCTGCGTGGCGGAGTAGAACTTCGCGTCCAGGTCCGGCACCGACTCCACGATGCGCGCCGCGCACACCATCGCGCCCTGCTCGCCGTGCAGGAACTGGCTGAAGTTCCAGGCGGCGTAGTGCCGGCGCAGCTCGCCCTTGTCCTTGGCGGTGAGCTTGACCCAGTGCCGCGTCCCGTACAGCGGCAGGGCCTCCTCGGGAGTGCCCAGCGGATCGTACGGGTCCACCTCGATGTCCCAGTCGATGCGCTTGCCGCCGTCCCACTGCTTGTCCTTGCCCTTCTGGTAGAGCGCCAGCAGCCGCTCGCGGCCGTCGGCGTACTCCCAGCTGAAGCGGGCGGAGCCGGCGGCGGGGACCTGCCAGACCGACTCGCCCGGGTTCTCGGTGTAGAGCTCATGCGTCGACACTGACGCCCCCTCGTCTCACGTACTGCCGTGTGGGACCGGACAGTTGGCAGCGTCACACGTTGGTAGACACGGGGTCAACAAGTCGTGCGCGAGGGATTGACGACCTTGCTGACAGGCAGTCTCATAAGAACTGACAGCCGGTAACTCGACGACGAGGTGTCCGAACCCATGACCACCGTGACCGAACGAGCCGCGCTCCAGGACGCCCTCGGCCTACTCAAGGACCGCGAGCAGATAGCCGAGCGCCTGCTCGAATCCTCGGCCAAGCACTCCTTCGACCCCGACAAGGAACTCGACTGGGACTCCCCGGCGATCGAGGGCAAGTACTACTGGCCGCCGGAACTGCTCTCCCTCTACGGCACCCCGCTGTGGAAGAAGATGGGGGAGGAGCAGCGCATCGACCTCTCCCGCCACGAGGCGGCCGCGCTCGGCTCGCTCGGCATCTGGTTCGAGATCATCCTCATGCAGCTCATGGTCCGGCACATCTACGACAAGTCCCTGACCAGCAATCACGTCCGTTACGCACTCACCGAGATCGCCGACGAGTGCCGCCACTCGATGATGTTCGCCCGCATGATCCAGAAGGCCGGCGCCCCCGAGTACCCCGTCTCCCGCCTCAACCACAACCTCGCGAGGATCCTGAAGACCGTCTCCACCACCCCCGGCTCCTTCGCCTGCACCCTCCTCGGCGAGGAGATCCTCGACTGGATGCAGCGCCTGACCTTCCCGGACGAGCGCGTCCAGCCGCTGGTCCGCGGCGTCACCCGGATCCACGTCATCGAGGAGGCCCGGCACGTCCGGTACGCCCGCGAGGAACTGCGCCGCCAGATGCTGACGGCCCCGCGCTGGGAGCAGGAACTCACCCGGATCAGCTGCGGCGAGGCCGCCCGCGTCTTCTCGCTGGCCTTCGTCAACCCGGCCGTCTACGACAACGTCGGCCTGGACCGCCGCGAGGCCGTCGCCCAGGTGAAGGCGAGCGGCCACCGCCGCGAGGTCATGCAGAGCGGCGCGAAGCGGCTCACCGACTTCCTCGACGACATCGGCGTCCTGCGCGGCGTCGGCCGCAGGCTCTGGCAGAGCTCGGGGCTGCTGGCGTAGGCGGACGGCCCGGCCCGGAAGGGGGGCCGACCGGCGGGATCCTGCCCGATCGCCGGGACACCCACCCGTCCGACGTGCGCGGGGCTACCCTGCGGTCATGACCGTACGCGCGTACCGCAGGCTGAGCGTCGAGGAGCGGCGAGCCCAACTCCTCGACGCCGCCCTCTCGCTGTTCGCGCACCGGGCACCGGAAGAGGTCTCGCTCGACGACGTCGCCGAGGCCGCCGGAGTGTCCCGCCCGCTCGTCTACCGCTACTTCCCGGGCGGCAAGCAGCAGCTCTACGAGGTCGCCCTCCGCTCGGCCGCCGACGTCCTCGAACTGTGCTTCGCCGAACCCCAGCAGGGACCCCTGACCCGGCGGCTGTCCCGGGCCCTGGACCGCTACCTCGCCTTCGTCGACGAACACGACGCCGGTTTCGCGGCCCTCCTCCAGGGCGGCAGCGTCGTCGAGACCTCCCGCACGACGGCGACGGTCGACGGCATCCGGCGGGCCGCCGCCGAGCAGATCCTCTTCCACCTGGGCGTCCCGACCCCCGGCCCCCGGCTGCGCATGATGGTCCGTACGTGGATCACGGCCGTCGAGGCCGCCTCCCTCATCTGGATCGACGAGGGCAAACAGCCCGAGGTCGAGCACCTGCGGGACTGGCTGCTGGACCAGTTCATCGCTCTGCTGACGGCCACCGCCGCCACCGACCCGGAAACGGCCGCGGCCGCCCGGGCCGCCCTCGCCCTGGAATCGCCGGACGGCCCGGTCGGGGTCCTGGCCCGCCGCGTCGTCCCGGTGGTGTCCGAAGCCGCCCACCTGCTGTGACACTGGTGGGGTGAGAAGCCAACCGACCCCGTTCGAGGGCGGCCCGATGGACGGCCGGGTCCTCCCCGTCCTCCTCGGCCCGACCGGACACCCCCCGAAGTGGTACGAGATCCCCGTCCCGGCACCGGACGGCGGCCCGCCCACGGTCCTGCTGTACGAACGCGTCCCGGCGGGCTACTCCAAGCGGCTCGGCCTGCAGAAGGGATGGAAGTACGACTTCCGCCCCTCGGGCACCAAGCCGAAACCCCGCTGGCCCTGGACGAAGCCCCCACGGCAACCCTGAGCGGCCCGGGTGCGGAGGTCGGGGCCGGGTGTGTGTCGGGGCGCTCCCCGCAGGGCGCCGAACGCAGTGCCGCCCGACGTTCCGACCCCTCGTCACGTTCGGCGCCCGAGGAGACGCCCCGGCGCGCGCCCGGCCCCGACCGAAGCCCGCTCCGGCTGCCTCGGGCGCCGGCCCGCACCCCGGCCGAGCCTCCGGCCAGGAACCGGCCGAGCCTCCGACCAAACCAAGCCCCCGGAACCCCTGCACAGCCTCCGGCTAGGAACCCGGCAGGGTGAGGACCGCCAAGCCCCCGCCCCCCTCCGCCTCCAGGAACTCCAGCCGCGCCCCGATCACCCCGGCCTGCCCCACGGCGATCGTCAGCCCCAACCCGTGGCCCTTGCCGCCCCCGCTGCGGAAACGCTGCGGGCCGTGCGCCACCAGGTACGCCGGGAACCCGTCCCCGTGGTCCCGTACGGTCACCACCGGCCCGTCCACCGTCAGCACCACCGGCGCCCGCCCGTGCTTGTGGGCGTTGGTCACCAGGTTCCCGAGCACCCGTTCCAGCCTCCGCCGGTCCGTCTCCACGTGCGCGTCCCGGACGACCACCACCTCCGTGTCCGTCCCGGACGCCCGCACCACCCGGCGTACCAGCCGCCCCAGCTGGTGCAGATCGCTCTCCACCACCTCGCTGCCCGAGTCCAGCCGGGAGATCTCCAGCAGGTCCTCGGTCAGCTGCCGCATCGTCCGGACCCGCTCGCGCACCAGCTCCGTCGGCCGGCTCTCGGGCAGCAGCTCCGACGCCGCCTGCAGACCCGTCAGCGGAGTGCGCAGTTCGTGCGCCACGTCCGCCGTGAACCGCCGCTCGCTCTCCAGCTTCGACTGCAGGCTCCCGGCCATGGTGTCCAGCGCCGCCGCCACCGTCGCCACCTCGTCCTGGTGCTGCGCCGGGGTCCTGGTACGCGGGTCGTTCACCCGCGCGTCGAGGTCGCCCTGGGTGATCCGCCGGGCCACCGCCGCCGTCAGGTGCAGCCGCCGGGTCACCCGGGTCACCGCGAACGCGCCCATCAGCAGCGTCCCGCCGATCGCCAGCAGCGACGACCCGATGATCGCGTTGTCCAGCCCGCTGATGGTCTGGGCGCTCTGCCCGTAGTCGACGGCTGTCGCGAGCGCCCGGCCGTCCGCCGGGCCCGCCGCCCACATGGTCGGCCGGCCTCGGTGGTCCGCCACCAGCGTGCCCCGGCGCCCGCTGACGGCGAGCGCCCGCAGCTCCGGCGGCAGCCCGACGGGGTCCAGCCAGGAACCGCGCGGAAGGGGCTCGCCCGCCTCGTACGCGCGCGAGACCTCCAGCAGTTTGCCGAGGGCCTTCTCCCGCGCCGTGGCCACCGTCTGCCGGGTCACCTCCACGTGCACGAGGGCGCCCAGCACGGCCGCCAACGAGCAGCACATCACCACGATGAAGCACGCCGACTTCCAGGTCAGCGTCGCCGTCCAGGAAGGCAGCCGCAGGGGTCGCAAGGACCGCAAGGATCGCAGGGACCGCAGGGACCCCAAGGGTCGCGCAGGTCTCACGGGCGTCACGGCCGGCCCGGTACGGGCGCGGGCTCCCGGCTGCCCGGGGCCTGCGGATTGCCCGGCACCCGTACGATCTGCTCGCGCGTGGGCAGCATGGTCAGCTGCTTCTCGTCCCAGGACCACGCGGTGATCAGCTCGTATCCGTGGTTGCCGCTGGGCACCCGCAGGATCACGTCACCCCCGGCCAGTTCCACCGAGATGACGGTCTCGGTGGTCGCCATGATCCGGTTGAGCCGTCCGTCCGCGTCGGCCGTGTAGACCCGCACGGACATCATCTTGTCCGGGAACTCGATGCCGACGATCAGCTCGTCCTTCCCGTTGCCCGTGAGGTCCCGGTAGTACGGCTTGAGCACCGGGCACGCCTCCGGCTCCTCCTCGTCCTTGTCCGTGCCCTTCGCGCACTCCCGGATCGCGGCCGCCGTCCGGGGCGGCATGCCGTCCGCGCCGACCTCGGTGTTCGGATGGGCACTCAGCTCGGCCTGGACGAGGGCCACCGGGTCGACGGCGTGCACGTCCTGGTCACGGACCGGCGGGATCCCCTTGACGTACTCGGGCGGGGCACCACCCGGATCGGCGGGCGGTACGGACGCGCCACGGCGGTCGGGCCACAGATGTACGGGCCCGCTCGCGGTGGGCGTGGAGCCGGCGCTCACCAACCCGCCGGTGTCCCCGCAGCCCGCCAGCAGCGGAACCAGTGCGAGGAGGGGGAGCAGCGTGCGCGCGGGCACACGCAAGCGCAACCTGTTCACAGTCCCCGTGCCCTTCTGCCCGCGATACGCCGACGGTCGATCACGTCAACCATATGCGGTGGAACATCCGTTTTTACCCTGAGGTCTCAGCTGTCCGTGCGTCCTCGGCGCAGCATCGCGAATCCCAGCCCGGCCGCACCGACCGCCGCGATACCGCCCGCGGCGGCGAGCAGCAGCACGCCGTCACCCGGACCGTCCGCAAGCGTACTCAGCCGCCGCCCACCGCCGGAGCCCTCGGCGGCGACGGGGGTGTCCCCGGTGGTCGCCTTGCGCGGACCGGAGGCCGGGACGACCTGCCCGCCGCGCGCGTCACCACGGGCTTCGTCGCGGGTCCCGGTCTTGTGCCCGTCGCCCGCGAGGGTGTGGTCGGCACCCTGGGCCGGGACGTCCCCCATCCAGGAGCTCAGCCGGCCGGAGGAGTCCAGCGCGGCGTGCAGGTCCCCGGAGCCGCCGAAGGCGGTGACCCCGTCACGGCTCGTCAGCGTGGCCGCCTTGGAGCCGTCGGCCGCCAGGATCTCTGCCTGGTAAGCCCCGTTCGCCGTGCGGTACACCTTCGCCGTGGAGACCCCGTCCGCGAGCGCGAGGCTCTTGACGAGGATCGACTGCGGGGCCGCCGAGTGCGCGGACGAGGCGGCGGGCACCCCGTCGGCCAGGGCGGCGGCGGTGGGCAGCGCCAGCAGACTTCCGGCGCATGCGGTCACGGCGGCGGCGCGAACGAGAGTGCGGCGGCTGACGGTGCTCACGGGGAAATCCTTCGGTGCCGGTCAGGGTCTGGGCCATCCAGGTGGGTCAAACCTAGGGCTCGGCCGTTGCGGCGGCGCCCCGTTCGTGTAACAGCGGAGTCGCAACGTTCCGTCGGAGTCGTTACACATCCGAGGGATTGCCCTGCGGCGCCCCGGCTGCTCCCATGGACGGCGGGGGTGAGGGCGATGCGCGGACTCAAGGTACTGCCGAGCGGCCGGCCCGGCCGCGGCCGGCTGTACGTCAACCTGCCCGACGGGCAGGCGGTGGGCTGGTACGACCGACAGGCCAACCGGATCAGCGTCCTGGCGGACGACCACCGTGAGGCGATCCTGGCGGTGCTCCGCCCCTACCTGAGCGGGACGGTCGCGATCGGCCCGCCCCCGGTCCCCACGGCCTCCGACCTGCGCCGTCTCGCACTGCCGCCGGACGCGGACCTGGCCCCCAACCGCCCCGGCGAGACCTTACTGGGCGAACTGGAACACGGCCCGGCAGGCACCAGGGCCCGGCACCGGCTGCGCCAGGACCTGACCGCGCAGCAGCGGATGGGCGACTCCTTGGACGCCCTGGAAGCGGAAGGCTGGCGGGCCTTGCACTGCGTCCCGCTACCGGGCCTGGGCCGCATCGACCACCTGCTCATCGGCCCGGCGGGGGTCTTCTGCGTGCGTACGATCCCGGGCCGCCGTCAGCGCGCGGTGGTCGGCGACCTCCTGCTCACGGTGGGCCGCACGGAACCCCGCCCGGACCCCCGCTGGATCCGCCGCGCGGCGGCCTTCGCCACGGCGGCCCTGGCCGCCAAGGTCACCCCGGCGCTGGCGGTGGTCGACGCCTCGCGGGTCGAGACGGCCCCCACGGTCCGCGACATCCGCATCCTCCAACCCCCGACGGCGACCCCGACCCTCACGGCATCCCCCACGACCCTGAAACCCCCGGAGATCGAAGCCCTCTTCGCCCAGGCCCGAGACACCACCACCTGGCTGGGCCCCACCCCCACCTGA
>NZ_JBGBPT010000062.1:0-55557 GCF_041106355.1 Streptomyces sp. BF23-19
GTGCCGCGCGGCCGCCCGCAGGGCCCGGTCGGGCGCGCGGGCGGCCGACGCCTCGCCGGGGGGATCGGGCACGGTCATCGGGTGCGGCCTCCAGGGGTGTGGTGCGGGCCCAGGCGGCGAACCGCCCGGGCCCGGGAGGACCTGATCCCTGATCAGTTACAGGTCGTGATGCTCAAGCTGCTGTCGCCGCAGAGCAGCAGGCTGGCGCGGCTGCCGCCACCGTGCGCGGCCTCGGTGGTCTCTTCCTTGGGGGTTTCCATCGACTGCAGGTCGAGAAGCGTCATGTCCGTTTCCTCTTCACTGTGGTGTTCCGATGGGACACGGCCCCCGCGAGGGGGACCGGCTCTGGGACCGCCGCGGCCGACCGCGGCGGAGGGAGGAACGGCAGGTGCGCGCGCCCACCGGGCGCGGCGCTGCCGAGGGCGAGGAGCGCACCGGCCGTGCCCGTGGACAGGTCCATGGACAGGCGCATCATCTGCTCGCCGGGGAAGGCCAGGAAGCCGCGGTACGGGACCGCGTGCCGGGCCAGGGCCTCCACCTGCCGGGCGATGTCCGCGGGGCCGGAGCCCGGACCCGGCGTGGTGGTCCGCGCCAGGTGGAGGATCATGCCGGCCGCGCCGCGGAACAGCCCGGGTTGGGCGTAGAAGGTCGCCTGGGCGGCGCGGACGATCTCCGGCCGGGCGCGTTCGAAGCGGTCGTCCCGCGCGTGCTCCAGCCAGTCGTCCAGCACCATGCCGATCCCTACGCTGCCAGCGCCGAGGTAGGGCATCGTGCGCCAGCCCTCGTCGACCTGCAGGGTGCCGAAGGCGCTGGTCACACAGCGGTCGAGATCTCGATGCAGGGACCGGCCGGCCCGGATCAGCCACTCCTGGTCGCGGGTGCGTTCGTAGAGCCGCAGATGGAGCAGCGCGGGACCGCTGTGCCCGTGGAGCAGCCCGGCCCGTTTCGGCCCGGACGTGGTCGCGGGATCGGCGAGGAGCTCGCCGCAGTGCAGGGCCGCGGCGTGCAGTGCGCCCTCGCCGGTGGCCGAGCCCAAGGAGTCCAGGGCCAGGCCGATGCCGGCGAGTCCGCCGTGCAGGTCGGGTCCGGCCGACTGCCAGGGCTGGCCGAGCAGTTGTTCGGCCAGGGCCAGTGCCCGGTCGCGGTGTCCGAGCCGTTCGAGGGTCCACGCGAGACCGGCGAGGCCGTCGTAGAAACCCAGCGGCATGCCGGAGGCCGGTTCCTTGGTCCGGGCCAGCAGCCATTCCTCGGCCTCGGGCCAGGGGTCGGCGCCGGTCTCGGCGAGCGCGTACAGCACACCGGCCGCGCCGTGGCCGAAGCCGGTTCCGCCGCCGGCGGTCGCGAACTGGGCCGGGTCCCCGGGGAAGAGGCGGTCCTCGCGGTCGAAGGTGGCGCTCGCCCGGATCGCCGCCGTCATCGAGGCACGGGCGGCCTCCCGGTCGTTCGGCTCGACGGGCAGGTAGCGGCGGGAGCGGGGTACGACCGGGCGACCGCCGGAACCCGCGCGGGAGGCGAGGCCGGAGCCGGCGTCGGGACCGGGGTCCGCGAGGATCTCCCGTACCGCCTCGTCGAGGAACGCACGGGGTACCGGGAACTGCTCGGCGGCGATGTCGGCCAGGTGCGCGGCCTTGGCCCGGTCCAGCACCAGCAGGCTGGTCAGCGGCAGGAACAGGGCGAGCCGCAGGCAGGCCAGGGCGTAGCGGTCGACGGCGAAACCGCGTCGGCCGGCCGGGGCGACGAACGCCGGGTTGGCGACGGTCTGGCGGAGCCCCTCGTCCACGTGCGCGGCGGCCTCGAAGTCGAGCAGCGCGACCGACATCCCACCGGTCGCCTCGTCCTCCGCGACCATGATGTTGAACAGGTGCAGGTCGTTGAAGACGATGCCGCGGGCGTGCACCGCCGCCACGGCCGCCGTCACCCGCCGATGGACCTCCAGCGCCCACCGGGTGTACTCCGCGAGCTCCGCTGGATCGGGGTCCGCCTCGATCAACGGGTGCCGGCGGGCGAAGTAGGTGTTGAGGGGCTTGCCCTCGAGGTACCGCATCACCAGGAAGTGGTGGTCGCCCACGGTGAAGGTGCCGTGGACCGCGGGCACACAGTCCAACCCGGCCAGTTGCTCCAGGGCCCTGCGTTCACGGTGCAGTCGGGTGACGGCGTCCGCCCCGTCGGCCGCGAGCCCCGCGAAGGGGCGCGCCTCCTTGAGGACGACCGGCTCGCCGGTGCGCACGTCACGGCCTGCGTAGACACCGCCGCCGTTGGAGAAGTGCAGGGCCCGTTCGACCGTGTACGGAAGGCCTTCGAGGGTGACGGCTGCGCGTCGGGCCAGGTGGGGCGCGAGGAACGCGGGCGGCTCGACCCACTCGGGCGGCTGGAACACCGGACCCCGCGGGTCCGGCACGAGCCGGCCGTCCGGGGTCTCGATCGCCGGGACGAGTTCACCGCGGTCGTCGTAGCAGTGCCGCAGGGTGAAACTCCCGTAACGCAGGTGCACGGGACCGTCGTTCCAGCGCAGATCGCTCAGGATGTACGGGCCGGGCTCCCCGGCCAGCAGCGCGTCGAGCTCCTCGGCGATCCGCCGGCACTGCTCCTCGTCCGCCGGGTACACGGTGAGGAACTTGCCGCTCGCCGCGCGGTCGGCGTACTTCGCGTTGCGCAGGTGCAGCAGGTACCGGCTCGGCACGAACTTGAACGCGATCCGGCGCTCCACGCAGTACGCGCGGACCCGTTCGAGGACGGACTCGGCGTTGTCCAGGCACGCCGAGACGTGGATCTTCCAGCCCTGGGAGGGAAGCCGGGCATCGACCGGCCGCAGCGCCAGCCAGTCCCCGCTGCGGTGCGTCTGCCACCCCGCCGGTACGGGGGCGAGCGCGGCCGGGTAGCTCTCCTCGGCCCGCCGGTACGGCGCGTCGTAGAACCAGCGGTCGGCGTCGCAGAAGGCGGCGTACCCCTTGTTCACTCCTGCTCCCTCGGTCGGTGACGTGCTCACGCTGTCACGCGGTCCGAGGGCCGCGACAGTCGCGGCTGTCACCGATGGGGTGTGCAGTACGCACGAGTCAACAAGGGGCCGAAGGGGGTCGGCGGGTCAGGTCGTCAGTCCTTGCTCGCCGACTGCCAGCTCATGTTCCAGCCGTACTCGATGTCCGCCGCCTGCTGCTTGAAGATGCCGGGCGCCGGCAGGAGGTACTTCGCCTCGCGCCGGACGATCAGCTCCCCGCCCACGTTCTCGATCAGGGCGATCGCGGCCACCGGCGAGGGGACGGTGCACTCGTCCAGGCGCACCTCGATCGGCGGACCGACGGGCGGATGAAGGGTGGCGACCCCTTGCAGGCCCGCGAAGCTGGTGGCCCCGGCGTAGATGACGACGAAGACCAGGACGCGCTTGATCTCGGCCGCGTGATCGAGGTTGATCATGAGGTTCTCGCCGGCCTCGCTCGCACCGGTCCGGTCGTCGTGGTCCAGCTGGATGTACGGCGGCTGGTGGAAGGAGCCGAACTGGTTGTCGATGGGGTGGACGATCCCCTTCGTTCCGTTCCGCAGCTCCCACAGGCAGGAGAGGTCGAGGTCGACGTCCTCCAGTCGGACCGCGTCGTTCCCCTTGCGCATCCACCCGCGCGGCGGCGCGGCGACGCTCCAGGTCAGATTGACGCGCATGCCCCCGGAGGTGGCCCCCTGCTTGGTCAGCGACACCGCGGGGGCCGCCTTCGTCAAGGTGATCTTCGACAGCCGTACCGGGCGCGCAGGCACGGGTGCGGTCACCTCCGGCCGCACGGGCGCCGGAACGGGCGCAGGCGGGGTCGGGGATGGGGCTGGATCGTCCACCGTGATCCCGAAGTCCGTGGCGAGCCCGGCCAGCCCGGAGGCGTACCCCTGGCCCACCGCCCGGAACTTCCACGCGCCGGCCCGCCGGTACAGCTCCCCGAGCACGAACGCGGTCTCCGACGTGGCATCCGTGGCGTCGAACCGTGCCGTCTCCTCACCGCTCCGCGCGTCCAGCACGCGTACGAAGAGGCCGGACACCTGACCGAACGTGCCGTCGGTGGAAGCCGCGACCACCACGGTCCCGATCTCCTCCTCCACCCCGGACAGCGTCACCCCGATCGTTTCGAGCACGCCCGCGCCGTCCTGGCGCCGCCCCTCGTGACGCACGGCACCACTGGGGTGCACGGGCTGGTTGTAGAACACGAAGTCGTCGTCCGACCGCACCTTGCCCGCTGCCGTCAGCAGCAGGGCCGACACGTCCACATCGGGCGTTCCGGGACCCCCTCGCCAACCCAGCTCCACCCGGACCGCGGCACTCGGCACCGGTACGTTGGCACCCTTCCGCATGGACATGCGGTTCCCCCTTCCGCTGCTTCACTCCGACTCCCGCAGCGTACGAGGATCCGGCCCGATCCCCGCCCCGAAGGCGGCGATTGCCTCCGCACCGCCTCGGGACCGCCTCCGGACCGGGGGAAGTCATGGGGTCCCGGCATGATGGGGCGGTGATCACCATTCATCTGAAGTACGAGATCGACGTCGACAAGCTCGCGGACTTCGAGGAGTACGGGCGCCGTTGGGTCCGGCTCGTCAACCGGTTCGGAGGTACCCACCACGGCTACTTCCTGCCCAGCGAGGGCGACAGCGACATCGCCTACGCCCTCTTCTCCTTCCCAGGCTTCGCCGCCTACGAGCAGTACCGCACGGACAGCATGTCCGATCCGGAGTGCCAGGCCGCCTTCGACCTGGCCCGCGAGACCCGCTGCATCAAGCGGTACGAGCGCCGCTTCCTGCGGCCGCTCGACGCCCCCGCCCTCTGACCCGTCCGGACCGGCGCCCGCCCATGACGGCAGGCGGGCACCGGTCCGGACCGAGCCGCGAGCTCACCTCACCCTTCGCGGTCCAGGACACGACGGGCCGCCTCGGCCTCCGCCGCGGGCGGTGACAACTCGTCGAGCGTGTCGAGCTCGTCGTCCGAGGCCAGCTCCCGCTCCCAGGCGGCCGCGAGCCGCTCCTGCTCCTCCTGCGGTCTGCTGGTGACGGCCTCCTGCTGCTGCGGTCCGAGAGCCGCGAGGAATCGCCCGACCACGTCCGTCGGCATGCCGTACTCCTTCTCGCCGTGGGGGAGGGCACCGGCCATCGCGATGCCGTGCCCGGCCCAGGATGGCGAACCGGGCCGGAGCGGGTGGTCCGACACGGCGGTCCGCCACCCGAATGCCCGCGCCCGGTACCGCCGGGCCGCGACCGGACCGGCGAGCGGTTCCGCGTCACGAGGGCGTGGAACCCCGCGCGCCGCACGCCACCGATCGCAGGACGCACCAGCTGCACCTCACGGAGCTCGGACGCGCGCGCTACGAGGACGCGCTCCCGGCCGTCCAGCGGCGCGAGGCCGAACTGGAGGTGGGTCTGACGCCCGAGCAGTGCGACGCGGCCTTCACCTGGATGTCGGCCCTGTCGACCGCCTGCCAGGAGACGGGGAGGAGCTGACCCGTCCCCGGTGGGACCCGGCGGGGGTCGTCGGGCGGCTCAGAGGGTGGATCCGGGCGCGGGCGTGGACGTCCAGCCCTGCCCGTGGAGTCGTTCGAACCCGTCCAGGAGGAGGTCCAGCGCGAACTCGAACTCGAACTGGTCGTCGCACCCCTGGCCGACGACCGTCCGCCGGTCGTGCGCCACCGCCCGGGCCAGCTCGGTGACGTGGGGGTACCGCCGGGCCATCGCCTCGTACGCGGCCGCCTGCGCCCCCTCGTCCTGCGGTGCGGTACCCGCCGGGTCCTCGAACAGCTCCTCGGTGAAGCCCAGTGCCCGGCTGCCGAGGGCGTGCATCACGTGGTGGGTGAGGTCGGTCGAGAAGCCGCCGGCCAGGAACGTGCCGATCACCGAGTCCAGGTACGCGAGCACGGCCGGCGTCGGGCTGGTGCGCGACCGGATCACCTGAGCCGCCCAGCTGTGCGCGAGGAGGGCGCTCCGCGCCCCGAGGATCCGCGTGCGTACCGCGCTCTTCCAGTCGGATCCGGGGGCCTGGCCCGCGATGCCCGCGACGACCACCTCCACCATGCCGTCCAGGAGTTCTTCCTTGTTGGCCACGTGCTTGTAGAGCGCCATCGGTACGACGCCCAGCTCCTGGGCGAGTCTGCGCATGCTCAGCGCCTCGATCCCGGCGCCGTCGGCGAAGGCCACGGCGGCGCGCAGCACCCGGTCCCGGCTCAGGGGGGTCCGGCGCGGTTCCTGCGGTTCCTGCGGCTGCTGGGGCATGGGGGCTTCTCCCTCGATCCGTTCCCGGAGTGGGTGGTGCGGGTGGCGTCCGTCGCGCCTTGACGAGTGTACGGCGTACACCTAGGGTGAGCGTCAACTGTCAGGTGTACGCCGTACACCCGTGAGGGAAGGGCTGTCCCGTATGAGCTCAACCAGGAGAACCGCGATCGTCGCGGGTGTGCTGTTCCTCGTCACCGAGATCGCCGCGATCGGCGGGCTCGCGCTCTACCGCCCCCTTCTGTCCGACGCCGGCTACGTCCTCGGGCCGGGCGCCGACACCCAGGTGTTCCTGGGGGCGTTGTGCGAGCTCGTCCTCGCGCTGGCGGTCACGGGCACGGGGGCCGTGCTGTACCCGGTCCTGCGCGGGCGCGGCGAGGGGGCGGCAGTCGGCTACGTCTGCGGGCGGCTGCTGGAGGCCGCCGTCATCCTCGTCGGGATCGTCAGCGTGCTGTCGGTGGTGACGCTGAGGACGCGGGCGCAGAGCGCGACGGGCGCCGACGGGGCCTCCCTGGTCACGGCCGGCCAGGCCCTGGTGGCCTTCCACGACTGGACGTTCCTGTTCGGGCCGAACTTCGTCCTCGGGGCCAACACGCTGGTACTGGCCGGCCTGATGTACACCTCACGGCTCGTACCGCGACCGCTCGCCGTCCTGGGGCTGGTCGGCGGGACGCTGATCTGTGCCTCGGCGACCGCCGTGCTGTTCGGGATCTACGAACAGGTCTCGGTGGCGGGGTCCCTCGCGGCGCTGCCCGTGTTCGCCTGGGAGGTGTCGTTGGCCGTGCGGCTGCTGGCCAGGGGCTTCGACGAGGGCGCGGGTGTGGGCGCCGGTGCGGGCTCCGGCTCGGCCGTGGGTGACAGGACCGCCGGGGCCGCGGCGGCCGTCGTGTGACGGTTCTCGTCGCCCCTCGCCGACTCTCAGGACATCCGGTCCACGTTCCACATCGGCAGGCCCCGGAAGAACTCCACGGCCTCCGCGCGCCAGTACGGTTCCCAGGACGCGGCCTCGGCGGCGGCCGCCTCCGCGTGCCGCCGGATCTCCGCCTTGAGCAGCCGGTCCACGTCGGCGGCGCGGGCGATTTCCCGGATCCGGCCCAGCGTTTCGTCCGGGCAGCCGGGATCACCGAGCGCGGCTTCGACGAGGGCGGCGTCGGCCCCGGTCGCGGCGGCCAGCACCGCGCGCACGGCGTAGGTGCGACGGCCCGAGCGGATGTCCGCCCCAGTGGACTTCATCTCGGCCGCCGGGTCGGCGCCGGACGGGCCGAAGAGGTCGAGGAAGTCGTCGCGCATCTGCTCGGAGATGCCCACCGACCGGGAGTAGCGGTGCAGGCGCTCGCGGTGCGGCGCCGGATCCTGACCCGCGGCCAGCAGCCCCATCGTCAGCGGCGCGAGGATCGAGTACCGCGCGCTCTTGAAGTCGGTGACGGTGTGCAGGAATTCCTCGTCGGGCAGGGTGTGGGAGTCCCGCTCCAGGTCGGCGATCTGCCCGGCCACGGTCTCCGCCGCGGTGCGCGTGTGCACGCCGAGCAGCGCCTGACGGAGCTCGGCGGGAACCTCGGCCTCCAGCAGCACCTGGGTGGACAGGAACGCGGCGAGGTCCCCGGCGAGTATCGCGAGCCCGAGGGCGGTGGCGTCCTGGCCGGGGAACTCCCCGCGGTAGGCGTAGTACGTCGAGGGACCGCCGCGGCGCAGGGGCGCGTCGTCGATGATGTCGTCGTGGACGAGCCCGTGTGTCTGGAGCAGTTCGATGCTCAGCGCGGCCTCGGCCAGCCCCGGTGTCTCGTCGGTGGTGACCAGCCGGGCCGCCTCGTACAGCAGCACGACCCGCAGTCGCTTGCCGCCGCGCATGGAGAACTCCCGCAGGAGTTCCAGGCAGCGGGGGACGTACCGGCTGGGCACCGGGACGTCGAAACGTTCACCGAGGCTGTCGAAGTACCGCTCGAACCGGGCGTCGAAGCGGATCCGGTGACCGGCGACGCGTTCCAGGGTGGCGGCGGTGACGTTGGCATGCATGAAGATCAGTATCGACGACCGGCCACCCCCGTGGGTCGGCCGCCGACGCCGGACGGCGCTCGACAACGCCACGGACCGTTCAGCTGACCGGGGCCGCCGCGGAGAGACAGGCCCGCAGGTCGGTTTCGCCGGCGTTCCCACCCGTGCACATGATCGCCACCCGTTGCCCCGCGAGGTCCTCGCGCGCCGCGAGGAGCGCGGCCAGCGATGCGGCGGCTGCCCCCTCGGCCACCGTACGGGCGTCACGCATGAGCAACCACTGAGCCCGCCGGATCTCCTCGTCGTCGACCAGCAGGAAGTCCGCGAGGTGCGCGCGGAGCAGACGCTGCGTCAGTTCGAAGCCCGACCCGGTGGCCAGTCCTTCCGCCGTCGTGGTGTTCGGACGCTCTACGCAGCGGCCCGAGCGCCACGAGTCGTGCGCGGCCGGCGAGTGGCGGGACTGCACCGCGATGACCCGGCAGCGCGGGCTGATCGCCGCCGCCACCAGGCAAGCGGGGGCGGCGCCGCTGCCACCGCCGACCGGCACGATGATCGCGTCGAGGTCCGGTTCCTGCTCGAAGACCTCCAGGTACGCGGTGGCCACGCCCGCGATCAGACCCGGTTCGTTCGCCGCGCCGACCAGGCGCATCCCGCGCCGGGGCGCGAGCTGCTCGGCGTGGCGGCGGGCCTCGTCGAAGTCCGCGCCGTACGCGACCAGTTCGGCGCCGAGACGGCGCACGGCCTCGGCCTTCAGGGGATGGGGGTTCTCCGGCATGACGATGGTGCACGGGACGCCGAAGAGCGCCGCGGCATGGGCGAGGGACTGCGCGTGGTTGCCCGTGGAGTACGAGAGGACACCGCGGGCGCGCTCGTCCGGGTCCATGGCGGCCAGCAGGGCGATGCCTCCGCGGACCTTGAAGGCGCCGGTCGGCTGCAGGTTCTCGTGCTTGACCAGCACCCGGACATCGGCGCCGACGCAGGCGTCGAGGGCCGGGTAGGAGAGCAAGGGGGTCGGGGACAGGTGCGCGCTCTGCAGACGACGCGCGCGAAGGACGTCGGAGATCGTCGGACTGTGCATGCCCTCATGCTGCGCAGGAGCCGATCCATAGGACAAATGCTAGTTTCCGATGAATCCATCGATATCATCGATGGATGTTCGACGAGAACCGACTCCGGGTGTTCGCCGCCATCGCCCGCGAGGGTTCGGTGACGGCTGCCGCCGCCGCCCTCCACTACGCGCAGCCGTCGGTCAGTCACCACCTCGCCAGGCTCGAAGCCGAAGCCGGGGTGCCGCTGGTGCAGCGGGCAGGCCGTGGCATCCGACTGACCGAGGCCGGCCGGCTGCTCGCCGACCGCGCGGAGGAGATCCTCGGCCGTATCGATTCGGCCCGGACCGAACTCGCCGCCCATGCCGGGCTGAGCGCCGGACGGGTGCGCCTCGCGGCGTTCCCCTCCGCGCTCGCCACGGTCGTACCGACCGTGGCCGCCGCCTTCGGCGTCGCCCACCCGGACATCGACCTGGCACTGACCGAGGCGGAACCCCCCGAAGCCCTGGCGGCGCTGCGACGCGGCGAGGCCGATGTCGCCTTCACCTTCCACCACGGCGACGGCCCACTCGGCGACCGCGAGGGCCACACCGTGACGTCGATCCTGCACGAGCCGCTCTACATCGTCAGCAGGGCCGGCGCATCCTGGCCCGGCCCGCCCGCCGACCTCGACACCTACCGCGGCCAACGCTGGATCGCCGGCTGCGAGCGGTGCCGCGCGCACCTCTTGTCGGCGTGCGGGAAACACGGCTTCACTCCTGAGATCGCCTTCGAGACCGACGACTACGTCGCGGCCCAGGCACTCGTCGCCGCCGGCCTCGGCGTCACCACGCTGCCCGGCCTCGCCCTGCGCGCACACCGCCACCCCGATGTGCGGATCGACCGCCTACCGGACGACCACCGCTTCGTGGACGCCGTCGTCTACGGAGCCCCACCGCTCGCGGCCCCGGTCGACGCCTTCCTGCGGGTCCTCGCGGAAACCGCCGTCGACACCGTCCCGTGGCCCTGAAGCCTGACCCGCCCCTTGAAAGATGGTCTCGTGGCACACCTTCCGACGGACGTACGGGCCGCTCTTCGATTCTTCCGTCGATGCCGCCGCACCGAGCCGCGGCACCGGGAAGCTCGCGCTCACCGCATACGGCCGCCGCCCGGGGCGCTGGGGTGGTGATCGAGGGAGCCCGCAGCCTCAGGATTCGCACAGACGTACGGCGAGGGCGGCGATGTCGTCGTCGAGGCGGCCCCTGCTGTAGTCGAGCAGGTCGCGGTGCAGAGCCGTGAGCAGCTCGTCGGGCGGCGTCGGGGGTTGTCGACCCATCCAGTCCGCCAACGGAAAGAACTCTCCGTCGCGTGCGCGGGCCTCGGCGATCCCGTCGGTGTAGAGAAGCAGCAGGTCGTCGGGGGCGAAATCGAAGGTGTCGACGCTGTAGTGGTCGCCGATCAGCTCCGCGAGGCTGAGCAGGGGTGAGGGGGTGGTGGGTTCGAGGGCGCGGACCTTCCCGGCGTTCAGGAGCAGAGGTGGGGGGTGTCCGCAGTTGAGGATGTCGATACGTCTGCCCCCGTGCGGGATCTCGACGAGCAGCGCGGTGGCGAAGCGCTCCAACGGCCCCTCGGGCGGGAAGGCGCCGTTGTACCGCATGCTGCTGGCATCCATGCGGCGTGCGATGGCGACCATGTCGGTCTCGTCGTAGGCGGCCTCCCGGAAGGCGTTGACGATCGCCGCGGCGGCCCCCACCGCGGGCAGGCCCTTGCCCCGGACGTCACCGATGAGCAGCCTGATTCCGAACGGGGTGTCGACCACCTCGTAGAAGTCCCCGCCGATCCGGGCCTCCGCCGCGGCCGCGAGATAGAGCGACTCGATCTCGACCCGGCCGAAGCGGCGCGGCATGGGGCTGAGCACCACCTGCTGTGCGGCGTCGGCGACGAGCCGTACCTGGAAGAGGGTGCGCTCGCGCTGGAGCCGGACATGGCTTCCGTACGCCGCGGCCACGGTGACCGCGATGATCCCCGCGGCCGTCCACCACGTCCCCAGGTCGGGGAAGACCATGCCGAGGCCGATCATCAGAAGGAGGCAGACCGTCCCGAGCAGGACAGTGGGGAGCACCGGCCACATGGCGGCGGCGAGGGCCGGCGCTGCGGGCAGGAGGCGACTGAAGGCCATCTCCGGGGGAGTGGCGTAGGCCAGGCTTCCGATGACGACGGTCAGGATGACCGGCGACAGCCGCACAAGTCTTCCCGGGCCGGGGCGCCGGCGGAGCCGCGGCCGTCCAGACTCGATCACACTTCATAGGATATCTACGTAATGAGGGCATAGCGCTCTGGCGACCGGAGTCGGCCGCCGGCCCCGGACCTTGGGGCCCCGTCGACAGGCCCTTCGGGATCGGGTGGCCGACAGCCGTCACGGCGAGCCCCGCACACGGTCCGACCAGGGAGAACGCGGGACTTCCGACCGCACCGGAGGCATCACGGCCCGCACCGTCCCGGGCCGGACCTCCTTGCGGACCGGCACTGTCCGCAACGGGGTGACGCCCGGCCACCGGCACCCGCCGGTGGCCCTCCGCACGGTCGCTATCTCGCCACCCTCACCGGCCCGGACCGAACCGGCGCCCCCGGACGCCACCGATGCGGCCTTCCGGACCTGATGTGGCCGTCACCCCGACCCGATCGGCCTCGGCCCGGCCCGACGACCGGTGCCGCTCAGCCCGCCACCGGCGATATTCGGACGCCGTTCCGTGTTGCTCCAGTGGGCTGACGCAGGGCCTGCGAAGTGCCACGATGATCCGTGCTTCGACAGTGCGCCGGACGGGACGCGGTGAGCGCGGTGACAGCGTGTCCCGGAGGCAGCCCTACCCCACGAAAGGGCGGACACCCATGCGCGTCACCCCCCTCGTAGCGTCCTTAGCCGGCGACCAGTGTTCGACCTCGGACGATCCCATACAGCTGTATTACAGCCGCAAGACCCAGGAGATCCTGCACAAGTACGGCCCGGGCCCCCGTGTCCACTTCCACGTGGGGCTGTACCCGGACGGCCCGCCGGACAGCACCGTCCCCCAGAGCGTGGTGAAGCAGCGCCTGTTCGACGCGCAGGAGCGGATAGTCGAGCACTCGGCCCGAGCGTGGGGCGCGCACGAGGCGCCTCCGCGGCGGCTGTTGGACATCGGCTGCGGCCTGGGCGGCACCTCGCTCTACTGGGCGCAGGAGCACGGAGCTTCGGTCACCAGCCTCACCGTCGCATCCGAACACATCCCGATCGTCCGGCACTTCGCCCTGCAGGCCGGGGTCGGGGGGCGGGTGAACCCCGTACTGGCGGATGTGCACGACCTCGACGAGACCCGCGCGTACGACGCCGTCTACGCCAACGAGAGCAGCGGCTACACCGACCGGACCCGGCTCTTCGAGGTCGTCGCCAAGGCGCTGGAGCCCGGCGGATGGTTCGGGATCCAGGAACACTTCGTGGGCCGCTCCACATGGCGCGAGTTCATCGACGGCTATTACAGAACGCGACTGGGACTCAGAGGGGAATACCTGGCCGCGGCCGAGGCGGTCGGGTTCGAACTCGTGCACGAGGAGGACGTGACGGACTCGGTGGCGGAGTTCTGGGTGCAGTCCATGGCGTGGAACACCGCCGAACTCGACCGGCTCCGCGCGGGGGCCGACGCACAACCCGGCGCGTGGTCCGGCGAGCGGCTCGAACAGTCGACGCTCGCCCACAGCAGGTTCTTCCGGCTCTGGCGTGACCACGCGGTGCAGACGCGGTTGCTGCAGTTCCGGATCGGGGGCCGCCGATGACGGTGTCACCCGTACCCGTACCCGTACCCGCATCCGTACCCACCCCCGCGTCGCCACCGCCACCGGCGCCCGCGCCGCGTCCCTCGCGCCTCGGTGCGCGCCTGCCGTCCTTCTACTGCCCCCTGGAGCGCGACCTCGTCCATCCCCGGGCGAAGCAGGTGGAGACCCGGGCGGTCGAGTGGCTGGACGCCTTCGGCGTCTACCCCGATCCGGTCGAGCGCGCCTGGGGACTGGCCACCCACAGCGCCGACTTCTCCTGCCGCATCATCCCCGACGGGAGCGTCGACGCCCTCCAGCTCTTCACCGAGTGGAACTACTGGGCCAACGCCGTCGACGACTGGCAGGATTCGGGCTCCGACGAGGTCGGGACGGGCGCCGTCGTCGAACACGGCGTACGCCTGCTGCGCACCATCGAGGACCCGGGGGCGTCCGTGCTGCCCGACGGACCGATGACCCGCGCGCTGCTGGACCTGGTCCACCGTACCCATGCCCTGCTCACGCCCTACGAGCTGCGCAGGTTCGTCGAGGGGACGCGCGACTGGCTGCTCGGAGCGGCCTGGCGGGCCGCCCAGGCCGAGGCGGGGGTCATGCCCGGGCTGAACGACTTCGTCGCCATGGGGCCGTTGGCGAACGGTACGCGCTTCTCGCTGACCTGGTCCGACGTCGCGCGCGGGGACCGACTGCCGGCGGAGGTGCTCTGCTCCCGCGCCCTGACGGCACTGACGGACGCGGCGGGATTCGTCGTCAGCGCGGACAACGACCTGTTCTCCTACGACAAGGACGATCACCTGGAGCCGCGGGAGGTGAACCTCGTCAACGTCCTCGCCCACCAGGAGAACTGCTCGCCCGCCGCGGCCGTGCCGCTCGCGGTGGCCCTGCGTGACCGGGTGATGGTCCTCTTCGTGACGCTCCGGGCGCGGCTGGAGGCCGACGCGGACGCGGAACTGCGCCGACACCTGGCGGCGTTGGGCCACTACGTGGCCGGCTCCATCGCCTGGCAGAGCCGCGCGCCGCGGTACGCGAGCCCACGCAACCGGCACGAACTGCCCCTCGCCGAAGCCCGGTTCGCGATCCGGTACGCCGATGTTCCCAGCCGCACCGGAACCGAGCCGCCGGACGCGCCAGCCCTCGCCTCCTGGTGGCGGCACGTACGCGACTGAGCAAGGCCGAGGCCCCGGCCGGTGCGGCCGGGGCCTGGGTACGGAGGGCCGTCAGCCGATGCCGAGCAGCCGCCGCCACCAGCTCACCCCGCGGCGCCGGCGACCGGGGACCACGGGCGCCGCCGTCGGCTGCGGCGGGACGAACACGTGCTCGGGGTGCTCGGGGTGCCCGGCCGGCTGCTCGACCAGGGGCTGCGCGTTCGGCACGGAGCGCGGGGCGAACCGTACGGGCAGGGACAGCAGATGGCGCGACATGAGGGTGCCGCGCCACTGCAGTTCGCTCGCGTCGACCGCCAGCTGGAGGTCGGGCAGCCGGTCCAGCAGGACCTCGATGCCGGTGTCCGCGATGGCGCGACCGATGTCCTGGCCCGGGCACTCGTGCGGACCGCTGCTGAACGCCAGGTGGGAACGGTTGCCGTGGACGGACGCCTCGGGGTCCGGTCGGATCTGCGGGTCGGCGTTGCCCGCGGCCAACCCGAGCAGGATCATGTCGCCGGCCTTCACCTGCCGGCCGCCGAGCAGGGTGTCACCGGTGGCCCAGCGCCCGATGATCGTGTTGATCGGCGGGTCGTCCCACAGGACCTGTTCCAGGGCGTCGGGCAGCGTCATGTGGCCTCCGGAGAGGCTGGCCCGGAAGCGCGGGTCGGTCAGTACGGTCCGCAGCGTGTTGGCGATCAGGTTGGCGGTGGTCTCGTAGGCGGCGATCAGGACGACGCGCAGGTGCATCAGCACCTCGGTGTCGCTCAGGTTCGCGGGGTGCTCGATCAGCCAGGAGGCCAGGTCGCGCACGGGACTGGCCTTGCGCTCCACGACCAGCTGCTCCAGCGTGGCGGTGACGTAACGGTCGCTCTGGAGGGCCGTCTCGGTCCCCTGGAGCATGTCGCGCGCCGCGTTGACCAGCAGGGGGCCGTGCTCGTCGGGCGCCCCGATGAGCTGGGTCATGACCAGCATGGGCAGCTGGTCGGAGAAGGCCGACACCAGGTCGGCGTACCCCTCACCCGCGATCTGGTCGACGAGCTGGTTGGCGAAGCGGGTCACGTAGCGGCGGATGCCGCGCTTGTCGAAGCGTGCCAGGGATTCCACCACGGCCGCGCGCAGCCGCTCGTGCACGGGACCGTCGGTGAAGTTGCACACCGGCACCCAGGAGACCATCGGGCCGAGCGGGGTGTCCGCCGGCACCCGGCCCTCCCGCATGTCGCGCCAGCCGCGCGGGTCGCGGGCGAAGCGTGAGGACGTGCGCGCCACGTCCAGGTTCTCCCGGTGGCCGAGGACCAGCCAGGCCGGGAGGTCGCCGCTCACCAGTACGGGGGCCACCGGCCCGTGTTCGGCGCGCAGCTTCTCGTACAGCGCGAGGGGGTCGGCCTGGGCCTCCGCTCCGTGGAGCCGGTAGAGACCGCCCGAGGTCGCCGCCGCCGCGTGGGCGGGGCACTCGGGCGGTGGGGTGGGGGTGGTGCTCACATTGCCTCCTGGGTGGCTGCCTGGGAGTGCAGGTAGCGCATGAGGGTCAGCAGGACATCGCGGGACGAGTCCCGCCGTCTGGCGTCGCAGACGAGGATCGGGACGGTGGGCGGCAGATCGAGGGCCTGGCGCAGTTCCTCCAGCGGATGCTCGGGTGCGCCGGGGAAGGAGTTGACGGCCACGACGAAGGGGACGCCCCGCTCCTCCAGCCGTCCGATGACATCGAAGCTGATCTCCAGGCGCCGGGTGTCGAGGAGGACGACCGCTCCGAGCGCGCCCTCGAAGAGCCCGCGCCACAGGAACCAGAAACGCTCCTGGCCAGGTGTGCCGAACAGGTAGAGGACGAGCTCGTCGTTGATGCTGATGCGGCCGAAGTCCATGGCGACGGTGGTGGTGATCTTGCGGTCCACGCCCCAGGTGTCGTCGATGCCGACGCCGGCCCTGGTCATCGTCTCCTCGGTCGTCAGCGGCTTGATCTCGCTGACCGCACCGACCATCGTCGTCTTGCCCACGCCGAACCCGCCGACGATGACGATCTTCACGGCGGCCGCGGCCGTCTGCGGAAGTATGTCCGCCGGGCCTGGCCCGGCGGGCGGCTCAGAGCTTCTGAAGTCCATCGATCACTGCCTCGATCAGAGCAAGGTCGGGTAGCTGCGCGGCGGGAACGGGCGGGCGGACGTACACGCGCTGAGCGGCCATCAGGTCCCCGACCAGCACGGTGACGACGCTCACGGGCAGGCCCGCGTACGCGGCGATCTCGGCCACCGACAGCGGTGACTGGCACATCCGTAGGATGGCCGCCTGCTCGGGCTGCATCTCGGGCCGGCCGGACCCTTTGGCCACGACTAAGGTCACGAGGTCCAGATGGACGGCGGTGGAGGGTCCACTGCGTCCGCCGGTGATGACGTAGAGCCGTTCGGGGCTGCTGTCCTCCCAGCTTGTGGGTGGCTCATTCACGCGGGCTGCCCGTCATGTCGGGGCGGGCTGCTCAGGTGGTCCCCCATTCGGGTCACCAGGTTGCGCATCTGCGCGCCCATCAGGCCCGCGTCCACGCCCTCGTCGGCGAGGACCGCGAGGTAGGAGCCGTCGCCGGCGGCCATCAGGTAGAAGAACCCGCCGTCCATCTCGATCACGACCAGGCGCATCCGGCCCTCCGAGCGGGGCAGTTCCGCGGCCACCGCTCCGGCCAGGCTCTGCAGGCCCGCGCAGGCCGCCGCCAGGCGGTCGGCCGTGTCGGTCTCCGCCCCGTACTGCGCCACGCACAGCCCGTCCGCCGACAGTACGATCACGTGCCGCGTCTGCGGCACTCCGGCGGCCAGGTCCTTGAGCATCCAGTCCATGCTGCTGATTCGCTGGGTCATCACTGCTTACGCCCCCTTGGTCGCTGAACCCGACGTGCCTTCGGTACCCGGAGCATCGTGGCCGGGCGTGCCGGACAGTCCGCTGTGGAACGCCTCCAGCCACATTCCGGGGCCGCCGTCGTCGGCGGACCGGGGCTCCGGGGCCGGGCGGGCCTCGGAGGTGGCCACCCGGTCCTTCCGTCGTCGCTGCGGCAGGCCGGTTGCCGTGCGTGCGGCCACCTCCGGCTGCCCGGCACTGACGGGCGCCGGCCTGGGGGCCGGAGCCGGGGCCGGAGCCGGCCGGGGTACGCCCATGCCCGCCGACGTGTGGTCGAAGGGGTGCTCGCGCGGGGTGGCGGCCACCGCCCTGGGCCCCGAGGAGGAGCCGATGCCGTGGGCGAGACCGGTCGCGGAGGAGGCCGTGGTGATCAGGTGCTGCGGCACGATCACCACGGCGCGGACGCCGCCGTACGCGGACGAGCGCAGGGACACCTGGAACCCGTACGCCTGCGCCAGCCGGCCGACCACCGCCAGACCCAGGCGCGGTGTCTCGCCCAGGTCGTTGAGGTCGATCCCGGACTGTGCCTGCGCGAGCATCTTCTCCGCCCGGCTGCGGGCCTCCTCGCTCATGCTCAGGCCGCCGTCCTCGATCTCCACGGCGATGCCCGACTGCACCTCGACGGCGGTGAGGTGGACCCGGGTGTGCGGCGGCGAGTACCGGGTGGCGTTGTCCAGCAGCTCCGCCAGGGTGTGGATCAGCGGTTCCACGATCGGACCGACGACGGCGACCTCGGAGACGGAGTGGAGCTCGACGCGCTGGTAGTCGATGATCCTCGACATCGCGCCGCGCATCACGCTGTACAGGGTGACGGCCCTGCTCCACTGGCGGCCGGGGCGCGCGCCGCCGAGGACCGAGATGGAATCGGCGAGCCGGCCGATCAGGGCGGTGCCGTGGTCGAGCCGCAGAAGGTCGCCGAACACGTCCGGGTTGCTGCCGTGCCGGTCCTCCATCTCGCGCATCTCGTGGGCCTGTTGGTGGACGATCGCCTGCACGCGCCGGGCTACGTTCACGAAGGCGCGCTGTGCCGAGTCGCGAAGGCTCTCCTCGTTGTCGACCGCGTCGATGACGTGGGCCAGCACCGCCTGGAGAGCGGCCCTGAAGCGTGGGGTCAGGGCCTCGTCGTCGCCCCAGCGGTTGCCGCGGCCGCCGCGGCCGCCCAGGGCGGTCAGCACCTCCTCGGCCAGCTCGCCCTTGCGTAGGCGCTCGATGGCCTCGGGCAGTACGGACTCGGACAGCCGGGCCGCCTCGACCTCCTGCCGGGCCAGGGCGTGCTGGAGCGCCGCGACCTGGGCGCGCCCGGCGGTGAGCGCGCGGCCGCGCCGTCTCGCTTCGACGAAGACCGCTGCGGTGCACACGGCGCCGACGGCGATCAGGGCGGTGCCGAGCGGTGCCGAGGAGGAAGCGAGCGCCCCTACCAGGCAGGCGACGGCCACGACCGCGATCGCGGGCAGCATCCGGCTTGCTCTTCCCTCCAGGTGGGGACTTTCGGGGGGAGTACCTCTTTGCTCCATCGGCGTCCTCGAACTATCGAAAAGGGGGGCCTTCTGACCGGTGGGCGGGAGCATAACTACGCTCAACTTCCCTCATGCCGGCTTTCGTTGGAGTTCATCGGACCGGAGGAACTGTTATGCGCCATCGATGACGTCGGATTTCGGCGAGAAAAGGGGCCCGCGCACGTTCCGCGCCGGCAAAACAGGCGGTCAGCGGCCTGCCGACCCCGATTTCCGGGCGGAAATGCGCGGGCACGATCCGATCGGTTCCGGCCGCACCCCTTTGTTCACCGGTGGCGTCGCGGACGGATATGCGCTAAGGGGTGTCCTGTCGACCGGACCCCGCGAGCCCGGCGTGATAGGCGAGAGGCACCCTAGGGGGTCCGGCCGGCTGCTCCGAGGCCGGTGAGCAGCACGTCGAGGGCGAGTTCGGTCGCCTCCTCCAGCGGCGTGTCCTCCAGGAGGGAGCCGACGGCCAGGGCCGCGAGGCCGTGCACCACGGAGAAGGCGACCTGGGCGAGCCGGGCCGGGTCGCCCGCCCGTACGACGCCCTCCCGCTGGGCGAGGGCGATCAGTTCGGCGGCGATCTCCAGGCTCTGGTGGCCCAGTTCGCGCAGTTCGGCGCTGGACCGGTCGGCATGCTTGGCCGTGAACATCAGGCTCAGCAGCGGGGCGTGCGCGACGGCGAAATCGATGTACGCGCGGCCCATGCCGGCGAGCCGGGTGGTGACGGGTCCGGAGTCGCCCACGGCGGCCCGGAGGCGTGCGTTGAGGCGGGTGAAACCGCCCACGGCGAGCGCGTCCAGCAGCGCCTGGCGGTCGCGGAAGTGGCGGCCCGGCGCCGCGTGGCTGACACCGAGGTCCCGCGCGAGGGCGCGGAGGGAGAGGCTGTCCGCCCCCGAGGTCGCGAGCACGTCCTCCGCGCGTGCGAGCAGGGCCTCCCTGAGATTGCCGTGGTGATAGGGCGCATCGGCGTCGGCCAAGGCGATCTCCTCCTCTGATGTTGTCATTGACAACAATGTTTGCTCTGCCTACATTCAAGTATCGACCATCAACCGGAGTCCCGGAACGGAGCGCCGACCCATGTCTATGACATACCGCGGAACCACAGCCCTGATCACCGGGGCGAGTGCAGGCCTCGGTGTCGAGTTCGCCCGGCAGTGGGCGCAGGGCGGAGCGGACGTCGTCCTCGTCGCTCGGCGCGTCGACCGGCTGAAGGAGCTGGCGGCGGACCTGGAGCGCGACCACGGGGTCAAGGCCCGCCCGATCGCCGCGGACCTCGCCCGGCCCGGTGCCGCGGCAGCGCTGCGCGCGGAGCTCGACGCACTCGGCGTACCGGTGCACACCCTGGTCAACAACGCGGGCTTCGGCGCCCACGGCCCCTTCGCCGACGAGGACCCCACCCGGATCAGCGAGATGATCCAACTCAACGTGCTCGCGGTCACGGAGCTGACCCGGGAGTTCCTGCCCGCCCTGACGGCCGACGGCCGGGGCGCCCTCGTCACCGTGGCCAGCGCGGCCGCCTACCAGCCGACCCCGGCGATGGCGGTCTACGGCGCCACCAAGGCCTTCGTCCTGAACTTCACCGAGGCCGTCGCGTACGAGACGCGCGCCTCGTCCCTGCGGGTGCTCGCCGTCTCGCCGGGGCCGGTCCGCACCGAGTTCTTCGACGTCGTCGGCAGCCGGGACGCCGCCGTGGGCCGGATGGCCACGCCGGAGCAGGTCGTCACCGCGACGCGGCGGGCACTGGAACGCGGCAGGACCCCGGCCAGCATCGTGGTCGGCCTCACCAACCGGCTCAACGCCACGGCGTCCGCCCTGGTTCCCCGCCGCCTCGCCCTGGCCGTGGCAGGGCGCGCCCTCAAGGCGTGACCGGGCGCGGAACCGGATCGAGGCGGGCCCCGACGACGTCCGGACGCGCCTCCCGAAGCACCGAAGGGCGGGCCGTCACAGGGGTGACGACCCGCCCTTCGGGCCAGGGTGGACAGGCCTACCGGGCGGCGCGGCAGTGCGGCGGCTCGGTGGTGCGGCACGCGTCGGGTCGATCCGGCTCTCCACCCCGGGCGGGTGGCACGCCCGACCTGCAACGACGGCGGTGGCGCGGCTGCAAGCCGGGATGCGCCTGCTGCTCGTGAACATCTCGTTGCCGGATCACGCTCCCGCCACCCGCTCCGTCGATACTGACCGGGCGATCACGGAGCGGCGGGGGCAGCGGTGGAGTGGACGATCTGGGCCGGGTTCGCGGCAGGCCTGCTGATCTCGACGGTGACCGCTCCGGTCGGTGTGTCCGGGGCGGTCTTCCTCCTGCCGGTCCAGCTCAGCGTCCTCGGCGTGCCGAGTCCCGCGGTCACGCCGACGAACCTGCTGTTCAACGTGGTGGCCGGGCCAGGCGCACTGTGGCGCTACCGCCGCGGTGGCGCTCTGCGCGGCGGACTGGCCCGGCGCCTCGTCGCCTGGACGCTGCCCGGCGTCATCGCGGGCGCCGCCATCCGCGTCTTCGCCCTCCCCGGCCCCGGCATCTTCCGCATCCTGGTTGCCGCCTTCCTGCTGCCGCTCGGCGCGTGGCTGTGCCTGCGCACCCTGCGCCCCGCTCGGCGGCGGCCGGACGCGGTCGAGCCGTCGGCGCGCGTGCTCGCCGCCCTGGCCCTGACGGTCGGAGTGATCGGCGGGATCTACGGGATCGGCGGTGGTTCCCTGCTCGGGCCCATCCTCGCCGCGCGCGGCATGCCCATGGCGCGCATCGCACCGGCCACCCTCGCCGCGACCTTCACCACCTCCGTCGCCGGGGCCGCCGCGTACGCGCTGCTGGCCCTGGCGAGCCCGGGGCCCGTCGCGCCCGACTGGTGGCTGGGCCTGGCCTGCGGCGCCGGAGGGTTGATCGGCGGCTATCTCGGCGCACGTCTCCAGCCGCACCTGCCCGAGACCTCGCTCCGGCTCCTGCTCGGCGCTCTCGCGGCCGCTCTCGGTGCGTTGTACGCCGCCCAGGCGCTGTCCTGACCCCGGGGCGGTCGGCCCAGTGGCCGCGCGGGGCGACAGGCGGTCGCCGAACCGACCCTCCAGCCGCGCCGACAACAGGAGGAGAAGACACTCCAGGCGCTCACCGAGGAGCGGGTGCGCATCGCGCGGGAACGGCACGATGTGGTCGAGTCCCGCGCGCGGCGGCCTCCCCACCCCACAATGGAGACCGGCGAGCGGGAGGGGAACGGGCATGGCGGACGAGCAGGCCTCGGTACGTGTGGAGCGGGACGGCCCCGTGTACACGGTGATCCTGAGCAGGCCGGAGGTACGCAACGCCGTGGACGGGCCGACGGCGGCACGACTGGCCGATGCGTTCCGGGAGTTCGAGTCGGACGAGGACGCGGCCGTCGCCGTGCTCTGGGGCGAGGGCGGCACGTTCTGCGCGGGCGCCGACCTCAAGGCCATCGGCACCGAACGCGGCAACCAGGTGCTCGCCTCCGGCGACGGACCCATGGGGCCGACCCGGATGCGGCTGAGCAAGCCGGTGATCGCGGCCGTCGCGGGGCACGCGGTGGCGGGCGGTCTGGAGCTCGCGCTCTGGTGCGACCTGCGGGTGGCGGAGGAGGACGCGGTGTTCGGCGTGTTCTGCCGCCGCTGGGGCGTCCCCCTGGTCGACGGCGGTACCGTGCGACTGCCCCGCCTGATCGGCGAGAGCCGGGCCATGGACCTGATCCTGACGGGCCGTCCGGTGTCGGCGACCGAAGCGCACGGGATCGGGCTGGCCAACCGCGTGGTCCCCACGGGCCGATCGAGGGCGGCCGCCGAGGAGCTGGCCCGCGAGATCGCCGGATTCCCCCAGGTCTGCCTGCGCCACGACCGGTTGTCCGTCCTGGAACAGCACGGACGGACCGAGGAGGACGCGCTGGCGGGGGAGTACCGGCACGGCCTGGTGCCCCTGACCGCGGGCGAAACGCAGGCCGGAGCGGACCGGTTCGCCGCAGGGTCGGGCCGGCACGGCGCCTTCGGACAGTAGCGGTTCGGGGTCGAGGAGCGGCGTGCCCGGCCGCCGCGTCCCTGGTCATGGCCGTCAGCCGCGCCGCCGGCCCTCGGCGAAGGCGCGGGCGGCGGCCAGGTCGTCCCCGTTCGGACGCCGCTTGTTGATGCCACCGAGCAGCTTGAACGGTGCCCACGTGTCGAACCCTCGGCAGGCGAAGGTGCCTTCGACCTCGAAGCCCTTGCCTTCGAGGAGCCGTACCGACGGACGGGTGAACGGCGCGAGAGGGAACTCCGGCAGACCGCTCGTGGCGAAGACGACGTGCGTACCAGCAAGGTCTTCATGAGCGTCTCCTTCGTTCGTCGCCTTCCGCAGCGGGGACCGGACAGGCCCGCCGGATGTGACAACCCGCGCGGTGACGCCGATCCGCGCGACGGGGAGCGCTGACTGCTGTGGTGCCCGCCACAACACGGCGCGGGAACCCGACCGATGGCCGCCTCGACTCCTGTCGTAGAGCGACGGGCCGGTCCCGCCGAGGCCGGCCGCAGCGATCGGAAGGAACCATCGGATGAACCGCAGGAACGTGCTCCGGGCCCAGGTCGCCGTCGGGGCCGCGGCCGCGTTGGGGGGTGCCGCCGGGGTGGCCGCGGCGGCACAGCCGAGCCCGGCCGGGAAGCCGGCCGGGCCGTTACGCGTGCACGTGGTCCTGTACGACGGTGTGGAGGAGCTCGACTTCGCCGCGCCCTACGAGGTCTTCTGCGCGGCCCGGTTCTTCACGGACCGGGAGGTGGACGTTCGTTACGTCTCCACTTCCGGGCCGGGGGTCGTGCGGGCCGCCTACGGCACGCGCGTGACCGTCGAGCACGGTTGGGATCCGCGAGCGGCGGACATCCTCCTCGTGCCCGGCGGCGGATACGCACGCCGCGACAGCCCCGGCGTATGGGCCGAGATCCGCAGCGGCGTCCTCCCGAAGCAACTGGCCGCGGCGGCACGTTCCGGCCTCACCGTCAGCGCCGTCTGTACGGGCACCATGCTGCTGGCGGCCGCCGGGTTGACCACGAACCGCCCCTGCACCACCCACCACAAGGCGCGGCCCGACCTCGAGAAGCAGGGCGGCCTCCTGAAGAACGGCCGTGTGGTGGACGACGGCGACCTGGTCACCGCCGGTGGCATCACCTCCGGGCTGGACCTCGCCCTGTGGCTCGTCCGCCGCGAACTCGGCGCCGAGGCCGCGACGGGCGTGGAGGCCATGCTCGAGTACGAGGCCCGCGGCACCGTATGGACGCCGCCCTGCGCCGGACGGCGATAGCCGGCGGTAGGTGCAGGTCAGCGATGCAGTCGCCGGGTCCAGTCCTCGGGTACCCGGCCGGCCGGGCCCGGGACCGGCTGGTCCGCCGGGTGGTCGCGCGGAGCGGTCAGTTCGGGGCCGGAGTCGTACAGGGCGTCCGTGTCGTAGTTCCAGAACCACTCCTCGCCCGGCTCGAAGCTCTGCACCAAGGGGTGGCCGGTGGACTTCCAGTGGGCGGTGGCGTGCTGGGCCGGCGAGGAGTCGCAGCAGCCGATGTGGCCGCACTGGGCGCAGCGCCGCAGGTGGAACCACCAACCGCCCAGCTCGTCGCACTCGACGCAGCCGGTGCCGGTGGGCGCGGCGCCCGGGTCGATTCCCTCGATGTCGCTCATGCGGGCTCCTCAGCGGTCTCGGTCTCGGTTTCCGTCCCTGTTTCGGCTTCGGCGTCGGGGGCCGGCGCGGTCAGGGGCAGCAGCACCTGGAACCGGGTGTCACCGGGGGCGGACTCGACCTGCAGGCTGCCGTGGTGCTTGTTGACCACGATCCGCCAGGAGATGTCGAGGCCGAGTCCGGTGCCCTCGCCGACCGGTTTGGTGGTGAAGAAGGGGTCGAAGATGCGGCTGCGGATGTCCGCCGGGATACCGGGCCCGGTGTCGCGGAACTCCACCAGCAGGCGGTCGCCCTCGCGCGCCGTCCGGACCGTCAACGTGCCCTCGCCACCGGTGCTCCCGATGGCGAACACGGCGTTGTCGATGAGGTTGGTCCACACCTGGTTGAGCTCCGCCGGGTAGGCGGGCACGTCCGGAACGGAGCGGTCGTACTCCTTGACGACCCGCACGCGGGAGCCGATCTTGCCGGACAGCATCAGCAGCGTGCTGTCGAGGAGTTCGTGGACGTCGACGACCCGGTACGGGGCGCGGTCGAGCTGCGAGTACTGCTTGGCCGCGTCCACGAGGTGGGAGATGCGGGTGGTGGAGTCGTCGATCTCATCCATCAAGAGCTCGGTCTCGACCGTGTAGTTGAGCCAGCCGATCGCCGACGGCAGGATCTCCTCGGCCACGGTCGCCGCGACCTGCTCCAGCCAGTCCGTGTCCAGGCCGGCCTGGACGAAGGTCGGCGCGAGCCGCCAGCCCTCCGCGATGCCGTGGTCGTCCAGCCAGTCGGCGAGTTCGTCCTCCCGGTCGGAGGCCTCCAGCGGACTGAGCGCGGTCGCCTTCGCGACGCGCTCGACGGTCCGCTCCTGGATCTCGATGAGGTCGGCGATCGTCTCGCGCGAGTACTGGCCCTGGGAGATGTGGGCCAGCTTGTGCCGCATCTTGCCGACCCGCTCCCGCAGGGTCGCCGTGGCCCGGACGGCCGCCGCCGCCGGGTTGTTGAGCTCGTGGGTGAGGCCGGCGGACAACGACCCCAGAGCCAGCAGCCGTTCGCGCTGCCCGATGGCGCGCTGGGTGTTCTTGGAGCCGAAGAACAGTCCCTCCAGCAGGTGCGCCGCCATCGGGAACCACTCCCGCATGATGTCCGCGAACGACTGCGCGGGCAGTACGAAGAACCGTGTCGGCTCGGTCACCCGCATCGAGTTGGTGTACGTCTGCGGCACCTGGTCACCCAGGTACGCCTGCATCGCCCCCGCGTACACGCCGCGCTGCGAGGTGCGGCTCACCTCGACGTCGTCGCCGCCGACCCGGCGGGACAGGACGACGGTGCCCTCGATCATCACGTAGAAGCAGGTGGCCGGGCTGCCCTCGGTGTACACCGGACCGACTTCGAACCGCTCCACCCGCCCCTCGCCGCACAGCCGCCCGAGCTGCTCGGGGGTGAGCTTCTCGAACAGGAACAGCGAGGAGATCTCCTGCGGGCTGCAGGGCATGACCTGTCCGCTCATGACTGCTCCAGGTACCGGTGGACGAGCATCACGGCCATGGCTCCCTCTCCGACGGCGGACGCGACGCGCTTCGCGGACTGGGCGCGTGCGTCGCCCGCCACGAACACGCCGGGAATGTTGGTCTCCAGGTGGTAGGGCGGCCGGTCCAGTCCCCACTCGGCCGGCGGGCGCCCGTCCGCCGTCAGGTCCGGACCGGCCAGGATGAAACCGTGCTCGTCGCGCAGCACCGTACCGTCCAGCCAGTCGGTCAGCGGGGCCGCGCCGATGAACACGAACATCCACTGCGCGTCGACGAGTTCGCTCGCTCCGCCGTCCGCGTCCCGCAGCGTCAGCTGCTCCAGGTGTCCCTCGCCGTGCGCCGCCTCGACGACCGTCCTGGTGCGTACGGTGATGTTCGGCGTCTCCTCGATCTGCTGGATCAGGTAGTACGACATCGACGCCGTCAGGGACTCCCCGCGCACCAGCAGCGTCACCGACTTGGCGCCGCGCGCCAGGTACATGGCCGCCTGCCCGGCCGAGTTGGCGCCGCCCACGATGTACACGTCCTGCCCCTGGCAGGAGGCCGCCTCGGTGAGCGAGGAGCCGTAGTACACCCCGCAGCCGGTCAGTTGGTCGCAGCCCGGCGCGCGGAGCTGCCGGTACGACACACCGGTCGCCAGGATGACGCTGTGGGCGGCGATCGCCGAGCCGTCCGAGAAGCGGACGACGCGCGCCGCGCCGTTCACCTCCAGCCCCGTGACCTCGCGCGCCGTCAGGATCTCGGCGCCGAACCGACCGGCCTGGCGGCGGGCCCGCTCCGTGAGCTGGGCACCGGACACGCCGTCCGGGAAGCCGAGGTAGTTCTCGATGCGGGAGCTCTGGCCGGCCTGTCCGCCGGTCGCCGACCGCTCGATCAGTACGGTACGCAGCCCCTCGGAGGCCCCGTACACCGCCGCGCCGAGCCCGGCCGGGCCGCCACCGATGACGACGAGGTCGTAGAAGTCGGCGGCCGGCGTCGTCGCGAGGCCCACGTGGGCGGCCAGTTCGGGCGCTTCCGGTTCGATCAGCGCGGTGCCCTCGGGCGTGATCACCAGCGGTAGCCGGCGGCCGTCGGCCCCGGCCGCCTCCAGCAGCCGCCGCCCCTCCGGCTCGTCGGAGGAGTACCAGCGGTACGGCACCTGGTTGCGGGCCAGGAACTCCCGCACGTCCGAGGAACGCGCCGACCAGCGGTGCCCCACCACCTTGGTGGCGGGGACCGGACGGTAGTCGCTGGTGCGCCAGGCCGTGAGCAGATCGTCCACGACCGGGTAGAGCTTCTCCTCCGGCGGGTCCCACGGCTTGAGCAGGTAGTGGTCGAGGTCGACGACGTTGATCGCGTCGATCGCCGCGTTGGTGTCGGCGTACGCGGTCAGCAGCACCCGCCGGGCGCCCGGGTACACGGCCAGGGCCTGTTCGAGGAACTCGATGCCGTTCATCTGCGGCATCCGGTAGTCGGCGAGGATCACCGCCACCAGGTCGCCGCGCAGCTTCAGCTCGCGCAGCGCGTCCAGCGCGGAGTCGCCGGACTCGGCGCGCACGATCCGGTACTCCGCGCCGTAGCGCCGCCGCAGATCACGGGCGATGGCCCGGGAGACCCCCGGGTCGTCGTCCACGGTCAGGATGACGGTCCGCGCTGTGTCGGCGGCCTGTGCCATACGTCGTCTCCACCCCGAGTGCTCTGGGCGGGCGGCCCGGCGAGCCGCTCGCGCCGGTTCCCGCCCATCGTAGGGGCGATCCTCCGGGACCGCCCCGGGACCAGGTGGGTCGTGCGCTCCTGGTACTCACCCGGTCGCTCCTGGTCAAGTGCCTGCGGGCCGGTTCCGGCCCGGCCGGCGGTGGGGGCGCGGGGTCAGGAACCCGTGCCCGCCCGGACCCAGCCCTCGCCGCCGAGGGGGAACTCGTAGCCGGGCCGGCCGTCGCGTCCGCTGGTGCGGAAGGGCCGGCCGTTGTGGTCGATCGCGAGGGTGCCGTGGCGGGAGCCGCTGGACCAGGACAGCTCCAGGTACCAGCTCACGTCGTGGGCGGAGGCGGCGGCCAGGATGTGGAACACCTCGGGCTGCGACTCGGTCACCGAGAACGGGAAGCCCCGCTGACCCTCCGTGGGGACGACGGCCGGTCGCGCGGAGTCGAGGGAGACGCCGAACGAGCGGGTCGGGACGCCCGCGCCGCAGCCCACGCCCGGGTAGCCCATGGCGTAGTCGTTCCAGGGGAGCGGCGCACGCTTGGCCACCGTGCGGACGGTCAGGCCGTCCAGGACCACCGTGTCCGTGCCGGAGCCCTGCAGGGTGAGGGTGACGTACTGCTCGCCGGCGGGTACCGCCCCGGCCGCCGCGACCCAGGCGGGCGCGTCGCGTTCCACGGGGGGTGGTCCCACCTGGGCCGGGGGCTTGTCGATCAGGTAGTGCTGGCCGCAGGGGGCCTCCCAGGTGTGCGGGCGGACGGTGACCTTCACCGGCGCACCGGCAGCGTCGCCGGCGCCGCCGCCGGTTCCGCTCGCGCCCCCGGTTCCGCCTCCGGTTCCGCCTGCGCCGCCGCTTCCGGGCGCGGGGGCGGCGGGGGTGGGGCCGGAGGGCGCGGCCACGGACGGCGACGGTGACGGCGACGTCGGTGCCGAGGATCCGGCGGGGCCCTGTGGGGACTTCTCCGCACCGGGGGTGCGGCCGGCGGCGACAGGGCTGTCCCGGACGTCGGCGCCCCGTCCCGGCCGGCCCCCGTCGAGCGTGAGCACCCAGGTCAGGGCGGTGACGGCGGCCACGACCGGCACGGCCACCGCGGCGAGCACGGCCCTGCGCGGGCGGGGCCGCCGGGTCGGCGCGGGCGGCCCCGCGGTCCCGGCCACCGTCGGGACCTCCGCGACCTCCGCGGGTGCCGCGTCGGCCTCCGCGGGTGCCGCGGCCGCCACTTCGATCGCCGCCGGGCCGCTCGTGTCCGCGCCCCTGCGCGGGCGGTTCGTGTCGGCCTCCACCCAACCCCGGTGCAGAGCCAGGAGTTCCTCGGGGGTGGCCTTGCAGAGGCGCGCGAGCCGTTCGACCGGTGCGTAGTCCGCCGGGACGACCTCGCCGCTGCAGTAACGGTGCAGTGTCGACGTACTCATGTGGAGCCGTGCGGCGAGCGTTCCGTAGCTGAGCCCGGACCGCTCCTTCAACTGCCGCAGCAGCCCGGCGAACTCGGGTCCAGCCGTGTCCTCCGGCACCGTTCCTCCCACCCCCTGGCCTGTCCCGCATCCCAGGAACAGGTTGTTTCCGCAGCTCAGAGCCTGTTTCGGTATCCCAGCATGCCGGATTGCCCAGCGGATGTGGCGGCTGGGACGGATCACCGCTCAGGCTGGGGTCATCCAAGCACACCGCTTCCGGCGGCCGGTCCGGACGGACCTCGACCGGCCCTGCGGTCACGCCCCTTGAGAGGTCGTCAGTCATGCACGCGTTCCACGGCACCCCGCTCGTCCGCACCTCCCGTCCGCACCCGTTCCGGCGCTTCGCGGGAGTGGCCGCGGCTTCGCTCGTCCTCCTCTCCCTCACCGCGTGTCAGGACGGTACGGGCTTCAAGGACGGGGGAGAGGCGGCCGCTTCGGACTCCGCCGGAGTGGCCACCGAGGGACCCGTCACGACCACCGCCCCCTCGACCGCCCCCTCGACCGCCCCGGCCTCCGCGCCGGCCTCCGCGCCGGCCCCCAAGAGCTCCGCCGCCCCGTCGGCCCCGTCGGGCGCGGGGGAGCGCGTCCTGTGCAACGGCTCGACCACGCGTGTCACCGCGCAGCCCGTCTCCAGGCCGCTCAACCACATGCTGATCACGGTGAAGAACACCGGGTCGAAGACCTGCGATCTGACGTACCACCCCGTCCTCCGCTTCGACGAGATGCAGTGGGTGCCGGCCGCGCGGCCCGAGACCCGGCCGCAGGCCGTGGTGTCCCTCGCGCCGGGCGAGTCGGGCTACGCGGGGGTCCTGCTGTCGGCGGCCGACGGGAGCGGCGAGGGCGGGACGACGGGACACCGGCTCACGATCGCCTTCCAGGGCCGTACGCCCCTCAGCGACGGCGGCGCGTCCGCGACCCCGGACCTCCCGGCCGCCGGTGTCGCCTACGACAGCTCGCTGAGCGTCACCTACTGGCAGCGCAGCAGCGCGGACGCGCTCGGCTCATGAGTCGGTGTCGACGATGCGGCCGTCGCGCAGTTCCACGACCCGGTCGGCGAGTTCGATCAGGTTCGGGTCGTGCGTGGCGACCAGGATGGTGACCGACTCGCTGCGCACCACCGCGCGCAGCAGTTCCATCACCGAGCGGCCGGTCTCCGAGTCGAGCTGGCCCGTGGGCTCGTCCGCGATGATCAGCTCGGGGTCGTTGGCCAGGGCGCGGGCCACCGCCACGCGCTGCTGCTGGCCGCCGGAGAGCTCGCCCGGGCGCTGCTCGGCGTGGTCGGCGAGCCCGACCAGAGCCAGCAGGGTACGGGCGCGCTCCTCGCGCACCTTGGCGGGGACGCGCCGCAGCCGCATCGGAACGCCGACGTTCTCGGCGGCCGTCAGGACGGGTATCAGGCCGAAGGACTGGAAGACGAAGCCGATGCGGTCGCGGCGCAGGGCGAGCAGGCCCGACTCGTCGAGGGCCGCCAGGTCGGTGCCGTCGAGGGTGATGCGGCCGCCGGTCGGGGTGTCGAGACCGCCGACGAGGTTGAGCAGGGTGGTCTTGCCGGAGCCCGACCGGCCCCTGAGGGCGGTGAGTTCGCCGCGGCGGACCTCGAAGGACACGCCGCGCAGGGCGTGGACGGCCTGCGGACCGCTGCCGAAGCTGTGGTGCACGTCGTCGACGACCACGATCGGCGAGTCGTCGCCCTCCCGCGGTGCCTTCGTCGCGACCGTGGTCGGTTCCTGGTGATGCCTCATCGCGTCTGTTCCCCCGTCGCGTTGTCCGCACGGGGCGCCCGGCCCCGCGTCCCGCACACGCTGCCGCTGCAGCTTTCCGATCGCATTTGCGCATCTGTCGCACCAATCACGCAAGCCCCTTCCCTCTCTCGCGCACATCTGACAGCATCGTCCGCTATCCGGTACCGAGGGTCCGGACGGGGGAGGAATTCAACACGTGCTCGGCTTCGTCGTGCGCCGACTGCGCGGGCGATGGCCGCTCGCCGTCGCCGTGCTGCTCACCGTACTGATCACCGCGACCACACTGACCGCGCTGACGGCATTCACCCGTGGCGTGGGCGAAGAAGGGCTCCGGCGGGCCCTGACCGGGGCAGAACAGTCCCGGACGACCGTCCTGATCACCAGCGGCCGGCCCGCCGACTCCCGCGCCAAGGACGACGCGTCCGTACGGGCCTTCGCGGACGAGGTGTTCGGGCGGCTCCCGGTGGCCTCCGAGAGCGTCGCCCGCAGCCGGTCGTACGGTCTGCCCGGTGCCGCCGCCTCCGGCCGAGACGCCGACCTGACCGTGCTCGCCGCTCTCGGCAAGGACCACGTACAGCTGCTCGCCGGTGCGTGGCCCGGGCCGGTCGCCGCACCCCAGGGCGCCGGCGCCCAGGCCGCCGCGACCCAGGTCGCCGTGCCGCGCGCGGCGCTCGTCCGACTCGGCCTCGCCGAGTCCGCGCTGCCCGCACCGGTCCGGCTGGACGACCGGTTCGGCGGACCTCCGTTGACCGTGCTGGTCACCGGCGTGTACCGGGCCGCCGAACCGGACGCCGCGTACTGGCGGCTCGACCCGCTCGGCGGCCGCGAGGTCCAGGCCGACACCTTCGCCATCTACGGCCCGCTCCTGGTGGACGACAGCGCCTTCACCACCGGCGGCCTCCTGCAGGACCACCGCCTCACGCTGCTCACCCCGGACCTGCGCACGGTCCGAGCCGACGAGGCCGAGGCCGTACGGACCGCCACCGACCCCGCGAGCGCCACCCTCGAACGCGTCGGCTCGCTGCGGACCGCCACCGAACTGCCCAAACTGCTGGCCGAGCTGAGCGCCGGCACGGTCGTCGCCCGCTCCACCCTGCTCATGGGCGCCCTCCAGCTCACCGTCCTGTCGACCGCCGCCCTGCTCCTCGTCGCGCACATCCTGACCGTCCGCCAGGAACCGGAACGGGTCCTGCTCACCGCGCGCGGCGCCTCCCGACGCCGGCTCGGCGCGCTCACCGCGACCGAGTCGCTGCTGCTCGCCCTGCCCGCGGCCGTCCTGGCGCCCCTGCTCACACCGCCCCTGCTGCGGCTGTTCGGCCGCTTCGGCCCCCTCGGGCGGGTCCACCTGGAGATCCCGGACACCTGGCTGGTCTGGCCGGTCGCCGGCGGCTGCGCCCTGGCCTGCGTCCTGCTGACGACCCTGCCCTCCGTCCTGCGCGGGGCCTCGGCCGCCGTACTGCGCCGCGTGGGCAGCCGCCAGGCCCTGGTGACGGGCGCCGCCCGCTCCGGCGTCGACCTGGCCGTCCTGGTCCTCGCCGTCCTCGGCTACCAGCAACTCGCGCGGTACGGCGGTACGGACGCCCCCGCATCCGGGGCCTCCGCCGGCGGCGCGCTCGGGGTCGACCCCGTCCTGGTCGCCGCTCCCGCCCTGGCCCTGTGCGGGGGCACGCTGCTGGTCCTGCGCCTGCTGCCGTTCGCGGCGCGGGCCGGGGGACGGCTGGCGGCCCGCGGCCGGAGCCTGGGCCCCGCCCTCTTCGGCTGGCAGCTCGCCCGACGGCCCGGCCGGGCCACCGGGCCCGTGCTGCTGCTCGTACTCGCCGTCGCCAGCGGGATCCTGGCGCTCGGCCAGCACGTCGGCTGGTCCGCGTCCCAGCGCGACCAGGCCGACTTCGCGACCGCCGGCGGCCTGCGGATCTCCGGCAGCAGCATGTCCCCGATGGGGCAGGGCGGACGCTACGCGGCCCTGCCCGGCGGCGACCGCCTCGTTCCGGTGGTCCGCCGCGAGCAGAAGCTGCCGGACGGCAACCCCGCCGACATCGTCGCACTGGACGCCGTCAAGACCGGTGAACGCGTCCCGCTCCGCCCGGACCTGCGCGGCGGCCACGGCATGAGCGAGCTGTTCACCCCGCTCGCCGCCGGTGGCCCGGGCGCCCCGGCCGCCCCCGCGAGCCCCGGCGTCGCCCTGCCCGGCTCCCCGCGCCGGATCGACCTCGACGTATCGGTCCGGACCTCCGCCATGAGCTGGTCCGCCGTGAGCCTGCTGCTGCGCGACCGGTTCGGGGCGACGTACGGGACGGCCTCGGTCACCCTGCCCGCCGCCGGCGACGCCACCCTCACGTTCTCCCTCGACGCGCTGACCGGCGCCCCGGTCGGCTCGGCGGCCACCCCGCTCACCCTGGCGGGGATACGCCTCTCGTACGCCGGGGACGGCGACCAACCGGGCGACGGCAGCGAACTGGCCGTGCACCGGATCGCCACCTCCGACACCGCGGACGGCGCCGCCACCGCCGTCACCGCACCCGCGGACGCCACCGGCTGGCGGACCTCCCTCCCGCAAGGGAAGAGCTCCCCGAGGACCCCCGAGCCGATCCCGGTCCCGGCCGGCTCCACGGACCTGCTGCGGCTGCGCTACTGGGGCGGCTTCAGCACCCTGCAGGGCATCACCACCGTGGTGTTCCCGACCCCCGCCGAGCCGACCCCCGTCGCCGTCCCCGCGGTCGCCACCACCCGCTACCTGCGGTCCCTGGGCGCCTCCGTGGGCGATACCGTCCCCGTGACGCTGGACGGCGCCGCGGTCCAGATGCGGATCACCGCCTCCGTGGACTCCCTCCCCGTGGTCGGCCGCTCGGCCCTCGCCGTCGACCTGCACGTGCTCGGCCGGTTCCTGCTGGAGTCAGTGGGCCAGCAGCCGGCCTCGCCCACCGAGTGGTGGCTGCCCGCCGAGTCGGCCGCCGACCCGGTCCCGGCCCGCGCGGCGACGCAACTGCGCGACGGTGCCCGGATCGAGCGCGTCCAACTGCGCGAGGAGATCACCGAGCGGCTGCTCGACGACCCGCTGAGCGCAGGCCCGCAGAGCGCCCTGGCCGCCCTCGCCGCCGCGTGCGCGGTCCTGGCGGCCATCGGCTTCGCGACCTCCACCGCCGCCGAACGACGGGTCCGAGGACGGGAGTTCTCGGTGCTGCTCGCCCTCGGGACCCCGCGCCGCTCGCTGGCTCTGGCGTCCGCCGCCGAGGGCGGGGTGCTGATCGCCATCGGGTCCGCGGTCGGAGCCGGGCTGGGTGTCGCCCTCGTCCATCTGATGGCGCCGCTGGTCGTGCTGACGCCCGCCGCCGGGCGGCCCTTCCCACCCGTGCGAGTGGACATGCCGTTCTGGCAGACCGTGCTCACGGTCGCCGCCATCGCAGCCGTTCCCCTGCTGTCGGCCGCGCTCAGCGGCCCCCGCGGCCGCGACATCGCCGCCCGGCTGCGTCCCGTGGAGGAGATGTGACCACCCCGCCGTCCACCGCCCGGTCTTCCGCCACCCGGCCGTCGTCCACCCTGCCCTCGTCCACGGCCCCGCGGCCCGCGCCCTGGGTCAGGACCCGGCTGCGGGCGGCGCCGCTGGCCACCCTGCTCGGTGCCGCGCTGGCCTTCGTCGCCGTGCTGCTGGCCGCCGCGCTGCCGCGCGCCCAGGACCGGGGCGCCGACCAGGCCCTGCGGTCCTTCCTGGAACGCAGCGCGGCCGGCAACACCAGCCTGCAGGTGACCGCGCCCTCCCCGGGCACCGGGCAGAGCGCCCAGGCCCTGGACGCCACGCTGGAGAAACTGCTCGGGCCGACCGGATCCACCTTCCGCGTGGACCCGGACAAGACGATCCACGGCGCGCGCACCACCAAGCGGCAGGAGCTGCTGAATCCGGAACTCTCCCGCCCCTCCGGCCTTCCGCCCAGCATGAACCTCCTGCACGTCCGCCAGGCGGAGGCCCATGTGAAGCTGGCGGAGGGGAAGTGGCCCAGCAGCTCACCCACGGCCCCCGCGCAGGCCGCCCCCGGGGAGACGGCGCCCCTGCAGGTCGTCCTCTCGCAGAAGGCCGCCGCGACCCTCGGCGCCCGCGTCGGATCCGTCCTGAAGATCGCGGCCCGGGTCGACGGCACACCGTCCGTCGAGGTCGTCGGTCTCTACGCGGTCCTCGACGAGACCGACGACTTCTGGACGGACAACCTGGGGTGCCTCGCCCGCGCGTGCGAGCACTTCTACAACGAGAGCCTCGCCTGGGACGTCGACGCCCTCGTCGGCACCGGGGACCTCGACCGGATGGCCAACTGGAGCCGCACCGCCGAGGACTTCTGGCAGCTGCCGGTGGACGTCGGCCGGCTGCGGGCCGACCGGCTCGACGCCACGAGGAAGGACATCGCCTCCTACATCGCCGGGCCCACCGCCGCCACCCTCGCCCGGGAGACGGGCCGCGCCCGGCTGCACACCACCTCCTGGCTGCCCGAGCGGCTCGAAGAGGCCCGCGCCCGGACCCAGGCCGCCGCGCCGCTCGCCGCGATCGGCCCCGCCGGGGTCGGCGGCGTCGCCTTCGTCGTCCTGTGCCTGGCCGGCGCGCTCGCGGCCGACCGCCGCGACGCCGAACTGCGCCTGCTGCTCGCACGTGGTGGCTCGCGCGCCGCCATCGTCGGCCGGCTCCTCGGCGAGGGCGCCGTCACCGTGTTCCCGGCGGCCGCGGCCGCCACCGCGCTCGCCGTCCTGCTGCTGCCCACCCCCCGGCTCGCGCCCGCGTTGCTCTCGGCCACGGCCGTGGCCCTGCTCGCTTTGCTGGCCTTCCCCGTACGGGCGGCCGTACTGCTGACCCCGGCCCGCCCGGCCGGGCGGTGGCGCAGGCCCGTGGCCGAACTGCTCGTCCTCATCGCCACCGTCGCAGCCGTGGTGGAGGTCCGCCGCCGCGGGGTCGCCCCGCCCGGCAGCGACCTCGACCCGCTGCTGATCGCGGCCCCGCTGCTGCTCGCCCTGTGCGGGGGACTGCTGCTGGCCCGGCTCCAGCCGGTGATCACCGGCTGCCTCGCCCGGGCGGCCGGCCGCAGCTCCGGACTGGTCGGCTTCCTCGGACTCGCCCGGGCCGCCCGCGGCTCGGGGGCCACCGGCCGCACCGGACCCTCCGTTCTGCCGATGATCGCGTTGCTCCTCGCCATCACCACCGGCGGATTCGGCGCCGCCGTGCTGCAGTCGGTGGACTCGTCCCGGCTGGGAGTGGCCAGGCTGACCGTCGGAGGCGACGCGGCGATCTCCGCGTACGGGAAGTCCCCACTCCCGGCGGGGCTCGCGAAGTCCGCGGGCGAGCTGCCGGGCGTACGGACGTCCGTCCCGCTGTGGATCGACCACGACTCCTCCCTGCACGGCACCACCGTGAGATCCAGTCAGGTCACCGTGGTCGTCGCCGACCCGGCCGCGTACGCGGAGCTGTCCCGGGTCCTCGGCTGCGGATCCTTCGACCCCGCCCTGCTGGCCACCGCCGGTGCGTCGGCCGCCGATGCCCCGGTGCCCGCGCTGTTCAGCGCGAGCCTGGCCGGCCAGGCCGTGCAGGGCGGCACGTACACGGTGCAGCCCGGCGACGGCGGGGAGCTGAAGGTACGGGTCGCGGGAACGATCGACTGCACCCCGGCCCATCCGGCACGGGACGCCGCGACCGTCGTCCTGCCGACGGGAGCCGCCACGGACCTCATGGGCGGCGCCGACCACCCGAACCGGTGGCTCGGCATCGGTGACGTCGACGGTGACCGGCTGCGCGCGCTCGTCCGCTCCAAGCTCCCGGCGCCGTCCGGAACTCCCGCCCCGGCCCCGGCTCCGATCCCCGGTTCCGGTTCCGCCGCGGGCCCGGCCCCGCTCGACGAGCCGTACCCCGTGAGCACCAGCGCCGAGGCCGTCACCGCCCTGGGCTCCGATCCACTGCAGCGCTCGGCACAACGCCTCTTCTGGGCCTCCATGGCCGGAGCGGCGGGCTTCGCCCTGCTGGCCGTGCTGCTGACGCTGATGCGGGCCGTCCCCGAACGCGCCGCGCTGCTGGCCCGGCTGCGCACCATGGGCCTGCGTCGCAGGCAGGGCGTGGCGCTGATCCTCGCCGAGACCCTGCCGCAGACCCTGGCCGCGACGCTCGGCGGGGCACTGGTGGCCGCCGCCGCGGTGGCCCTGCTGGGCCCGGCGATCGACCTGTCCACGCTGGTCGGCGCCCATGTGCCGAACGGAGTGCGGCTCACGGCCGGGCCCGTACTGACCCAGGCCCTGGGCCTGGCCGCCCTGGTCGCCGCGGCCGTGTTCGTGGAGGCGGCGACAACCGGGCGACGGCAGATCACCAACGAGTTGAGAGCGGGAGACCAGCGTTGAACACCGACCAGCCGACGTACGAGGAGCTGCGCCGCCGGGCGACGGCCGTCGCGGAGCCGCGCACCCCGGCGGCGGACGCCGCGATCGCTTGCGACCGCCTGGTCCGGATCTTCAGCCAGGATGGCATCGAGGTACAGGCCCTCCAAGGGCTGGAGCTGACGGTCGACCAAGGCGACCTGATGGCCCTGGTCGGAGCCTCCGGCAGCGGCAAGTCCACCCTCTTGAACATCCTGGCGGGCCTGGACGTCCCCACGGCCGGCAGCGCGGCGGTCGCCGGCTACGACCTGCTGGAACTGTCGGCGCGGGACCGGCTGCGCTACCGGCGCGAAGCGGTCGGCTTCGTCTTCCAGCAGACGGCCCGCAACCTGCTGCCGTTCCTGACGGCCGCCCAGAACGTCGCCCTGCCGATGCAGTTGAAGGGCGACAGCCCCCGCCGCGGCGCGAGCGCACGCCGCGCGACCAAGGTCGCGGAGATCCTGGAGGCCCTCGGGATCGGCGAACTGGCGCACCGGCGCCCGGCGGAACTCTCCGGCGGCCAGCAGCAGCGCGTGGCGATCGCCGTGGCGATGGCGAACGACCCCAAGGTGCTGCTCGCCGACGAACCCACAGGCGAACTGGACTCGGAGACGGCCGCGGCGGTCTTCGAGACCTTCCGGACGGTGAACAAGGAACTCGGCGTGACGGTGGTCATCGTGACGCACGACCCGATGGTGGCGGGCGAGGTCCGCCGGACCGTGGCGATCCGCGACGGCCGCACCAGCAGCGAGGTCCTGCGCCGGCTGGTCACCGACGAGCACGGCGAGGAATCCATCAGCGAACGCGAGTACGTCGTCCTCGACCGCTCCGGGCGCGTCCAGCTCCCGCCGAAGTTCCTGGAGGCCCTCGGCATGGAACACCGCGTGGCGGTCGACCTCGCCCCGGACCACATAGAACTGCGCCCGGACGGCGCCCACTGAAGAGGAGCGACGACGCGTCGCGTGGCCATGAGGGTGGACCGGACCACTCCGAGCTGCGCGCGCCCACGGTGGACGACGACCGGGCGGCGGTAGGGACGGTTCGTCGGATCGAGTACATCGGTCGCTCCTCTTGCTCGTTCGTCTGACCTCCCCAAGGTCCCACGACGTGTGACGCACCGTCATCACTCCCCGGAGCGGTCCCCGAACTCATACCTGGGAGCCACCCGCACCGGATCCGGCCCGCCGCACGGAGCGCAGCCGGTCGGCATCCGCGTGGTCGAGCGCGATCCGACCACACCTCCCGGCCCCGGCACGAGTACCCGGTCGATCGCTGTCGCGGTGTCCGGATCCATGGTTCCGTCTCGCCCTGGCGTCAGGTGATGATCTACGCGGTCGATGTGAGCGACGGCAGAAGCTCGACCGACCTTCAGGTCCAGCGGATCCTGTGCGGAACGGGCGTCGGGCGTCGCGGGTCACACACCGTCGGCGCGCAGCGATTCCACGGCCCTGGCCAGACTGGACGCGGCGTGTCCCGCGCGGATCTGGTCCTCGAAGAGCCGCAGCAGCGGCGCCAGCAGGTCCGTCTGCAGTCCCTGGGCCTCGGTCGCCGAGAGGATGTTGCGCAGTCCCACCGCGTTGATCTCCAGGTTGGAGGTGGTGGTCGTGTAGTCCTTCGCGTCGATCTCCTCCGCGAAGGCCGGCAGCGCGTCCGCGGCCGCGGTCAGCCAACGCACCAGCGGGCGGGTCAGTTCCGCCGCCCCGATCCCCTCCGTGCCGGCGAACGCCACCGCCTGGAAGAACCCGGCGAACATCCCGTACATGCCGCTCAGCAGAGCGGTGTCGTACACGGAGGACAGCTCGGGGGCCGGACCTACGAGGCTGCCCTCGCCGATCGTGTCGAGGACCGCACGGTAGCTCCGGTACGCCGCCTCGTCGCCGCTGTAGAGAACGAAGGCGGCGGAGGTGCCGATGGTCTGGGGCACCGCGTACACCGCGCCGTCCAGGTACGCGGCCCGCTGGTCCGTCGCCCAGGCGCCGAGGGCCCGAGCGGCCGACGGGGTGCCGGTGGTCAGGTTGACGATCGTACGCCCGGCCAGCACCCCCGCCGCCGGCCGCAGGAGCTCACCGACCGTGTCGTAGTCCAGTACCGCGACGACGACGAGCTCTCCCGCCGCCACGGCATCGGTGGGCGTGGCAGCGAGGGACGCCCCACGCTCCACCAGGCGGTCGGCCTTGCCCGCCGAGCGGTTCCAGACCGTGACCGGATGACCTTGCGTCAGAAAGGCCTCGGCCAGGGCCTGGCCGAGGTTGCCCAGGCCGATGACACCGACCGGGATCCTGTGGGTGGCGGTGGCGGTGGCGGTGGCGGTGGCGGTGGCGGTTGCGCTCATGACTGTTCTCTCCTCGGGTCGTTGCTGCTGTCGAACGGGACCCACCCTGCGGGTCCGCGCTGCCGGTTGCCTGTCGGTCCGCTGTCGGTCCGCTGCCGGTCCGCCGCCGACCGGCCGGTTAGGGTGATCGACATGCGCGTGGGGGTTCTGGGGCCGCTGATGATGTGGACGGGCGACGGCAGCGACGGCAGCGGCGTCGGCGAGCCCGTGGCCGTGACCGGGGCGCGGGTGCGCAGGCTGCTCGCCCGACTGCTGGTCGAACCGGGCCGCCCCGTCTCCGCCGACCGGCTGGTGGACGCGCTGTGGGGCGGCCCTGAAGCCGAGTTGCCGCTCCACCCGTACGCGAGCCTCCAAGGGCAGGTCTCGCGGTTGCGCGCCGCCCTCGAACGCGCGGCACCGGCGGACGGGCGCGGGCGACTGCTCCGTGACGCGAGCGGGTACCGGCTGGAGCCCGCGCCCGGGGAGTTGGACGCGCAGCGGTTCGCCGAGCTGGCCGCCGGCGCCCGCGCCCAGGGCCTCGCCCCGCGACCGCGTGCCGCATTGCTGGGCGAGGCCCTCTCCTTGTGGCGCGGCGAGGCCTACGCGGGCCACACCGACGACCCGGCCGTGCGGGCCGCGGCCGCCCGGCTGGAGGAGGAACGGCTCTCCGCACTCGAGGAGTTGCTCGGCCTGCGCGTGTCACTGGGTGAGCAGCACGCCGTACTCGGCGAGCTCGACCAGCTCGTCGCCGCCCATCCGCTGCGCGAGCGCCTGCGCGCGGTCCAGCTGCGCGCGCTGTACCGCGCCGGCCGGCAGACGCAGGCGCTGGAGAGCTACGAGGTCCTGCGCGGCCGCCTCGCCCAGGACCTCGGGCTGGACCCGGGCCGCGAGCTGACGGCGCTGCGGCAGGCGATCCTCCGCCAGGACGCCGACCTCGACCGTCCACCCCATGAAGAGAACGTGGGAACGACAGGCGATGCCCGGCCTTTGGACCCCGGCGGCGTGCCGCCGGCCGCCCCGCGCGCCACACCGCGCGCCGCGCACGTCCGAGCGGTCGGACAGCTTCCCGAGCCGCTCACCCGCCTCGTCGGCCGCGACGCCGACCTCGTCGCCGTCGGCGCCCTGTCGGCGCACTCCCGGCTGGTCACCGTCACCGGACCCGGCGGCGTCGGCAAGACCCGTCTGGCGGTCGCCCACGCCGACCAGGCGTCCACCCGCCACCCGGACGGCGCCTGGCTGGTCGAGCTCGCACCGCTCCCCGTGGGCGCTCCGGCCGACGCCGTGGCCACCGCGGTGTTGCGAACCCTGGGCGTACGCGGCCCCGAGGGAGACCCGACCGCGGGAGGGGAGGGTCAACGGCCCGACGCGCTGCGGCTGCTCGTGGCCGCCCTCCGGGAGCGCCGGATCCTGCTGCTGCTCGACAACTGCGAGCACCTGTCCGACGCCGTCGCCGACGTGCTGGAGGCGGTACTCCCGCAGGCACCCGGGCTTTCGGTACTGGTCACCGGCCAGGAACCGCTCGCCCTGGTGGGGGAGGCGGTGCATCCGTTGGCGCCCCTCGCACCCGCCGATGCCGTCGCCCTGTTCACGGCCCGCGCCGGGCTCCCGCCGGACCGCACGACCACGCCCGAGGACACGGCGGCCGTGGCGGCCCTGTGCGGACGGCTCGACGGGCTGCCGCTGGCCCTGGAACTGGCCGCCGCCCGGGCCCGGGCCCTGGGCGTGCACGGTCTCCTCGCCGGACTCGACGACCGGTTCACCCTCCTGTCACGGGGGCTGCGCGGGGTACCCCCGCGCCAGCGGACGCTGCGCGCGGTGATCGACTGGAGCTGGGCGCTGCTCGGCGGCGCGGAGGAGGCCGTACTCCGAAGGCTGTCCGTACACGGCGGTGACGCCTCCGCGGAGGCCGCGGGCGTCGTGTGCTCGGACGCGGCCTCGGACGTACCGGAACACCAGGTGCCGCTGCTGCTCGACCGTCTGGTGGAGCGCTCGCTCGTGGTCCTGGTCGACCGTCCGGAAGGCCGGCGCTACCGACTGCTGGATTCCGTCAAGGACTACGCACGGGAACGGCTGCGCGCGGCCGGCGAGGAGGCGGAGGTCCGTGCCCGGCACGGTGCGTACTACCGGGAGCTGGCGCTGCGCGCCGAACCGTTGCTGCGCGGCCCCCGCCAGCGGCTCTGGCTCGCCCGGCTGGACGCCGCCGAGGCGGAGCTGCACCCGGCGGTCGAGGAGGCCCTGGCGCACGGCCGGGTGGTACCCGCCCTGCGGGCGGCGCGCGCCCTGGCCCGGTACCGGCTGCTGCGCGGCGGACCCGCGGAGGGCGGCCGGCTGCTCGACGCCTGCCTCGCCGCGGAGCGCGACCACACCGCGCACCCCGACCACACCGCGCACCCCGACCACATCGCGCACCCCGACCACCCCGACCATCCCGCAGACCCGCCGGCGGGAGAGCGGATCGCCGCCACCGCGCTGGCCACGGCCTGGCGGGCCGGCCTGACCCTCTGGGAAGGCACGCCGCACGCCGCCGAAGGCCTGTTGCGGAGCGCGGCGGCCACCCTCGACGCGCGGGAGGTGGCGGAACACGACCCGCTGGGCCACGCACACGCCCTGAGCTTCCTGGCCTCCGCGCAGATGGGCGCGGGAGACGTGGCCACGGGCGAGGAACTCGCCGACCGGGCGTCGGCCGTCGCCGAGGGGATCGGTGACGCCTGGGGGACCGCCCTCGCCCTGAGCGTGCGCGCCCGGCACGCCCTCGCGCACGGCGACCTGGCCGCGGTCCGCCGCGACGCGGAGCGCGCGGCCCGCCTGTTCGGCGGACTGGGCGACCGCTGGGGCATGTTGCAGACGGTCTTCCCCCGTGCCGCGCTCCACGAGATCGCAGGAGAGTACCCGCAGGCGTCCCGGTTGCACGAGGAGGGGCTGGCCATCGCCGAGGAGCTGGGGCTGCGGACCGAGGCCGGCAAACGGCTGTGCGCCCTGGGCCGGTCGGCACTCCTGGCGGGTGCGTACGAGGAGAGCCGGCGACGGCACGCGGACGCCCTGCGGCTGGCCAGGGAACAGGGCCACCGGGCCGGGGAGGCCGACGCCCGGATCGGACTCGCCATGGTCGCCCGCCGCACCGGCGACCTCGCCGCCGCCGAGGAGCACATGCGGGCGGTGCTGGCATGGTTCCGGGACGCCGACTACGGGCCGGGTACGACGCTCGCCCTCGCCGAACTGGGCTTCACCGCCGAGCTACGGGGGGACCCGGACCGGGCCCGGGCCCTGCATCGTGAAGGGCTCGCGGCCGCACGAGCGCTGGGTGACGTACGTGCCGTGGCCCTCGCCCTGGAGGGCCTGGCGGGCACGGCAGCGGCCGCCGGAGAGCCCGAGCGGGCGGCACGGCTGCTCGGCGCCGCCGACGCGGCCCGCGCCTCGGTCGGGGCTCCGCTGCCGGCCGCCGAACGGCACGACGTGGACCGGACCTGGTCGACCTGCTTGTCGGCACTGGGCAGAAGGGCGGCCGAAGCGGCCTTCGCGCTCGGCGCCACGCACCCGCCCGAGGCCGAACCGGCCGCCGGCAACTGAGCGTTGCCGGGCTGTCGGCTCCCCGCGGAGGTCAGGCGCGGGGGCCGGTGGTGGACGGCCTGGTTTCGAGGACCCAGGTGTGGTGGCGGACGGTGTCGGGCTCGGCGCGGCCGGCGAGGATGTCGCAGAGCAGCGCCGCGCAAGCCCGCCCGTAGTCGGCCGGGCGCAGGTCGACCGCCGTGACAGGCGGGTTCGCGCCCCGGTTCGCGGTGCCGTCGACGCAGGAGGCGACCAGCAGGTCGGCGCCCACCGTGCGGCCGAGGTCGGCCGCGGCGCGCAGGGTTCCGGGAGCGGCTCCGTCGGGGGCGCAGAGCACGGCGTCGATCCCGGGGTCGGTCGCGAGCAGCCGTCGGGTGGCGGTCTCGGTGTCGGCCGCGGTCGCCGCGAACGGCACGGTGTGCAGGGTGACTTCGGTCCGGTGCGCGGCGCCCCAGCCGGCTGCCGTCTCGCGCAGGGCCTGGGCCCAGGCGGAGGTTCCCTCGGGGGCGAGCAGGGCGGGGCGGCGGGCCCCGCGGTCGCGCACGTGGTCGAGGAGGGCGGTGAGGGAGGCGGCGTTGTCGCAGACGACGGCGCCGGTGGGGGTGGGGGAGGGGCCGAGGTAGCGCTCGCCGGTGACGACGGGGACGCCCGCGTCGAGCAGCCCCGGTACGGCGCTGTCGCCGACCTCGGGGTCGATGACGAGGAGCCCGTCGACCCGCGAGGCGAGCGGGCCGGAGGCGGCGCCGGCCGGGGCGAGCAGGACCACGTCCAGGCCCTCCTCCTGGGCGCGCTGGACGGCGCCGAAGGCCAGGTTCATGTAGTAGTCCAGCCGGGTCGCGGTCTGCGGCAGGTGCAGGCCGACGGCTCCGGTGCTGGAGCGGCGCAGTCGCCGGGCGGCGCTGTTGGGGCGGTACCCGAGTTCCTCCGCGACCGCGCGGACCCGGTCCCGGGTGGCTTCCGCGACCCGGCCGGAGCCCTGGAGCGCGTCGGAGACGGTGCTCTTGGAGACGCCGGCGGCGCGGGCGACATCGAGCAGGGTCACGGCAGGTGGGGTCACGCCCGCATTCTAGACGCCCGGTCCGGCCTTGCCGGAACGTTCCGGCACGTCTACATTCATGTTCTGCCGGAACGTTCCGGCATCCCCGTATCCGGCCCGCCCGCCGCACCGTGGCACCCAGCACCGTGACACCCGCCCCTTGACCGATCCTTTCCGTATCCCGCATTCTGACTGAAATTTCAGTCAGATCTTCGAAAGCAGCCCGCCCGTGACCTCGTACGCGCTCCTCACCTCCTTCGGATCCCCGCTCGGCTCCCCGGGCCGCACCCAGCCCGGCGAGCGCGAACCGCTGCGCGTCGGCCTCGTCCAGATGCGCTGGTACGCCGACGCCACCGAGCACGACGACCGGCTCCGCGAGGGCGTGGCGCTGGCCGCCGCGCAGGGCGCCACGATCGTCTGCCTCCCCGAGCTCACCCGTAGCCCCTACTTCTGCAACACCGACGACCCCATGGCCGACGGCGCCGCCCGCTACCTGGAGGACGTGGAGACCGGCCCCACCGTCGCCCTCGCGGCAGAGCTGGCCACCGAGCTCGGCATCACCGTCCACGCCTCCCTCTACGAGCGCGCCGAGGACGGCGGCCTCGGCTACAACACCGCCGTCTGCGTGGACTCCGGTGGCAAGCTGATCGCCCGGACCCGTAAGAACCACATCCCCGCGTTCCCCGGCTACCGCGAGGACCTGTGCTTCCGCCCCGGCGACAGCGGCTTCCCGGTCGTCGCCCACCAGGGCGCCCGCCTCGGCTTCCCCACCTGCTGGGACGAGTGGTTCCCCGAGCTCGCCCGCGCCTACTCCCTGGCCGGCGCCGAGATCCTCGTCCACCCCACCGCCATCGGATCCGAGGTCGACCTGCCCGACTTCGACACCCGCCCGATGTGGGAGCACGCCATCACCGCCAACGGCCTGGCCAACGCGCTCTTCGCCATCGTGCCCAACCGCGTCGGCACCGAGGGCCGCTCCACCTTCTACGGCTCCTCCTTCATCTCCGACCCCTACGGCCGCGTCATGCTGCGCGCCCCGCGCGACCGCGAGGCCGTCCTCGTCGCCGACCTCGACCTCGACCAGCGCCGCGACTGGCTGGAGTTCGGCCTCATGCGCACCCGCCGCCCCGGGCTCTACGGCAGCCTCACCGAACGGCTGGACGCGGGAGCCTAGTGCTGTGGCCGGGAAGGTTTGCCGGGTCGCGGTGTCCGGTGCGGTGCATCGCAAGGCGGAGGGCCGCGGGCCGTACCGGACGTACTTCCGTGGTCCGACGACGCGGCGAGGTGCCGTACCGGGCGCCGTGACCCGGTGGACCTTCCCGGCCACAGCACTAGACACCCCCGAGGGTCCCTTCCCGTGTCGGGCAAGGGGCCTTGGGACTCGTCGGAGCGATCACCGGGGTGTCCAGACGTCAGGGCGCGGCTTCCTCGCCAGGACGAGGCGGCCATGCGCGCGGTGGGAGCCACCGACGAGGAGATCGCCCGTGAGATGGTCGACATGCGCGACCAGGCCAAGGAGATCACCCGGGCCGGCATGACCCCGGAGGAGGTCCCCGTCCTGGAGGCGCGGAACATCGCCAAGTACGGCTCCTGGCAGGCGGTTACCGACGCCTTCATCCGGACCGGTTACGCCGTGGACCGCGAACTCGGCCTCGAATGCCGACCCTGTCCCCCGTACCGCCGACGGTGCGAGAGGGTCACCGGGGTGCGACGGCTCCGGAGTCCGGTGTCTGCTGGAGTCCGGAGGCGTCGACCGCCTCGAAGTCCGACCCCTTGAAGGCCTTGAGTCCGTCGAGCTGGGCGTTGTCCCAACCGGCGTTCTCCTCGCCGGTGATGTACCAGGGCGACCCGTTGTCCGCGACGATGGCGCCGTACTTCTTGAGCGCGTCGGCCACGGCCTTGGCCTGCAAGGCCAGCCCCGAGGTGTCCACCGAGCTCTTGAGCCGCAGCCGCAGCCCCATCGGAGGCAGCGAGCTGTCCGCCGCCTCGCCCGCCTGGTGCCTCGCGGGCCAGACGTAGCTCTGGTCGGAGCGCGGCACGGTGATGCGGATCGCGTGGTCGATCCGCCCGCCGGCCGCCTCCTCGTAGCGCGCCAGGCCGGGGAGGATGGCGAGGCCGGCGGCATCGGCGGAGGTCCATCCCTCGGGCCGCAGGGCGTTGGACCGCAGGTCGAAGATCGCTCCCGAGCCCGCGTGCCAGGCGTTGCCGCCCTGCCGCTCGGCGTCGAAGAGCTCGTAGGACTTGCACAGGGCCTTGTCCCAGACGACGACGTGCCGGTCCCCGTCGCTCGCCGGACCGTTCTCGACCCTGGCGTCCGGCGGGATCCGGTAGCCGGACGTGTCGCTCTCCTCGGCGTAGTCCAGGGACACCTTCGATTCCGGCACGGTGGTCTGCGAGACGGTGATGGGAATACCGAAGGGCCGGCCTTCCACGAGCCCCGATCCGAAATCCGGGTGAAGGGGCTCGGTGGCACCGATCGAGGCGACGTACTGGTCGGACTTCGGGTGTACGGGCAGTCCGTCCACGGGAGCGTGCCAGAAACTGTCCGACGGCGCCGTGGGGCAGGCGGGTGCTTTCCCGCCTGCTTTCCCGCCGGGATCGGCGGCTCCGGACAGCAGGCAGGCGGCGGTCACGGTGACGACCGTGGCGATGGCTGGGATTCCCTTGCGCGGGCGCGATCTCGTGATGCGCTTCATTGGCATCGGTTGTCCTAAGTGCCGGTCGAACGACTCGATCTGCCCGAGCGGAATGCCGAGAATCCACCGTCTCGGCGGTTCGCGTCTCGGCGGTTCAGCCTTTTCGGTGGCTTCCGTCCATGTTAATGCCGGGGCCATCGAGGTGCCTGACCTCCGGAGCCGTCTCGTCGGCCGGTCGCCGGTCGCCGGTCGCCGGTCGTAGGCCGCCCGCCGCGGCGCTGGTGAGAGCTGCGTCACTGCCGCCACCGGTCGGCCAGGGGTGTGGAATGCGCCACTTGTGGGGGTCGGTGGCGAAGAGGTCGGCACGCTCGGCGGTCGTGCCGATCCCGTACAACCCGCACGTGGCCAGCACATACGCCGGTTCCGGCCTGTTATCCGGGCCAACCGCATAAATGTCTGAAAATGGGACAAAACTTAGCGTTTCTCCCACAACTCCCTTTGCGGTCATAAGTGACTTGATGGTGTGTCAGCCCCCAACGTGCGGGACATAATCGGCCCCGGTCGTCTCCGGAAGCACTGGAGCCATCGGGACACCGATCGACCTCCCAGGCGGATCGCCGCACCGGACCGACCCTCAAGGCGCTGTACATGTCCCTGGCCCGCCGCACCCGACTCGCGGCCCTGCTCGCCGCGTTCTCCGTCGGCACCGCCGGCGTGACGGCCTGGGCCTACGGACACGAAACCGAGCGCCCGCAGGTGGCCCCCGCGGCGGTGATCGCCGCGAGCGTGACCGAGGGCTCCGCCCTGCAGGTCGTCGCGCACCCCGACGACGACCTCTTCTTCATGAACCCCGACCTCAGCCGTTCCATATCCACCGGCATCAAGGTCACCACCGTCTACCTGACCTCCGGCGAGTCCGACGGCAGGAACGAGGCCCACAGTCCGCACCTCCAGGACGCCGCCGCCCCCGCCGACCGCGCCGCCTACGCCGAGGCCCGGCAGAACGGCATACGCGCCGCCTACGCGCAGATGGCCACCGGCGACCGCGCCAGCGCCTGGCAGCGCAAGGCCGTACCCACCGCCGGCGGCGGCAGCGCCGAGGTCGACGTCCTGGTCGCCCGTCCCGAGGTCAACCTCGTGTGGATGGAGCTGCGCGAGGCCCGCAGCATCTCCGGGGACAACCCCGAGAGCCTCCGTGGCCTGTGGGACGGCCGGACCCCCGCCCTGGGCGCCCAGCTGACCTCCGGGACGCCGGTCAAGGACTGGTTCTCCTACACCAAGGACCAGGCCGTGGCGGCCATAGCGGGCGTGTTCGAGGCGTACCGGCCGACGACGATACGGACGCAGGACCCGACCCCCGGGCGGGCGGACGGCGGCGGCGCCTTCCTCGACCACCAGGACCACATGTACGGCGCCCGCTTCGTGCAGGCCGCCGCCGAGCGCTATGCCCGGACCACGGACCGGCCGCACTTCTCGGTCCAGAACTACGTGAGCTACCCGAACAGCTCACTGCCGCCGACCCTCGACCCGCAGACGGCCGAGGAGAAGCTCGGCTACCTCAAGACCTACGCCTGGACCGACCACCAGGACTGGTGCGGCAGCCCCGCCGGCTGCGGCGACCGCAAGACCGCGACCCGGCCCACCGGCGCCGGCTGGAGCCAGACCATCCGCTACAGCCGCGGTGACGGCACCTCCTGGATGACCGAGGGCGTCTCCGGACGGCTGTGGGCCTTCGCCGCGCTCGACGGCCGCATGGCGTACTGGTCGCGCAGCGGCCCGCAGGCCCTCTGGCAGGGCCCCGAGTTCCTGCCCGGCGACGGCATCGACTCCGGGGCCGCGGCCGTCCGCCTCTGGGACGGCCGGATCGGCGTGTTCGCCACCCGCACCACCCTGGGCGCGACGCCCCAGGAGTACGGCCGGGAGATCGTCTACGCCGTCCAGGACACGGTCGACGGTGCATTCGGCCCGTGGCGGTCGCTGGGCACCCCGGACACCGTGGACAGGCCCGGCACCTCGGCGATCAGCGGCCCGTCCGTCGCCGTCGACGACGAGGGCCGGATGACGGTGTACGTCCGCGACTCCCGGCGGACGCTGCGCGCCCGGGCGCAGGAGACCCCGGGCGGCGACTTCGGGGCCTGGCAGGCCCTGGGCGGCTCCGGCCTCCAGGGCGATCCGGTCACCGCGACCGACGCGTCGGGGCGCCGCCACGTGTACGCGGCCACGGCCGGGTCCGTGCTGGCCTGGGTCCAGCCGGCGCCGGACGCCCCCTTCGGCGGCCCCGTGTCCACCGGGCTGCCCCAGACGACGGGCGCGCTCTCCGTGCGCCCGGAGGGCGACGGCGTCCGGCTGTTCTTCCGCCGGCCCGGCATCGGCACCGTCGCCACGAGCCTGGCCCGCGCGGGCGGGCCCGCGCCCGAGTTCTCCCCGGTCGCCGAGGCCGGCGGGCTCGGCGGGTACGGCGCCGTGGGCATAGCGGGCGACCTCCTCGCCGGCCGGGCGGGCGCGGGCACGGTCGGGGTCGTGGCCACCGACCCTCCGCAGCCCTGGCAGGAGTCCCAGATGCTGTACACCGGCGCCCCGGCCGGTGTGGCCGAAGGAGCCGGTACGGCCGTCGCCGCGGCGCTCGGCCTGGACGCCGATCTGCACGTGATCACGACGGCCCCCGCGGGAGGCGCCACGCCGCCCGGCAGCCGGACCCCCGCCCCGTGGCACCGCGCCGTCCAGCCCTGGACGCTCGCGCAGGCCAGCCGCCCCGGCTCGACCGTCGCCGGGGGACAACCCCCGCGCTGACCTGCGCCGCGGTCCCGGTCCGCCGGGTGGCAGCCCGGAGTGGGGCGGGTGAGGATGGCAGCCGACCACCTCGCGCAGCCGGCGCGGCCGCACTCGGACCAACGGGCGATCGGGGCTTCCATGACCCCTCCTCTCATCTCGTGCCGACGCATGTGCCCGGGGGCCGGAACGATGCGCGCCGTGGCCGCCCTCGCCGCCTGCACGGCCCTGGTGGCCGGCTGCGGCAACGAGACCGCGCCCGACTGGGCGTACCCGGAACTCGGCAAGACCCTCCGCTCGCTCTCCCGCGATCTCGACGAAGCCTGTGGACGGACGGAGACCCCCGAGAGCTGCGCGCAGGACCTCGACAGGCTCACGGCACCGACCGAGCGGGCTTTCGCCCAGGTCCTGGACCACAGGCTGCTCGATGTCGCAACCGTGGCGGCGATGAACGCACTGGACCGGGCCAGAGAGGTACGCGTCGCCGCCGCGCGGGAGGCCCGGTCGCGGCAGGATCCCCACCACCTCCCCCTCGCCCGCGCGGTGGCGGCCGAGAAGCGCGCGTACCAGAACCTGCTGGCCGAGCTGGAGCGCCTGCGCACCGCCCCACCGCCCGGTGACGGAACGGATCCGGTCTGACGGCTGCCGGGCGGGAGGGGGAGCGTGGCTACGGCCTCAGGGGCGGTGCGGTGAGCGCCCCACCGTCGAGTGCCACCAAGGTGAGGGCGACGATCGAGCCCGTCCAGGCCAGTGGCGCGACCGACGAGGGCCGGCCCGCCCGGTCCACCTTCTCGGGCAGCTCCCCGAGCGGGTTCCGCTTGGCGAGGACCCAGTCCAGGACCGGCCCGGCCTTCGCCGCGTTCCCCGTCGCCGCCCATGCGAGAGCGAAGAAGGAGGTGCTCGGGGTCCAGGCGTTCGCACCCCAGGGCGCCGTCGGATCGTTCCCGGGGGTGAGCCCCCCGTTGGGCAGGAGCAGCGCCCGGTAGGTGCTGTCCAGCGCCCGGGGCAGGTCGGCCGGGGCCGTGTTGAACGGGGGCGCCATGAAGGCCACAGCGCTGTCCCGGCCGTGCTGTCCGTCGACGGTGCGCTGATAGCCGAGCGGGGCGAACCTCCGGGAGATCCCGGCGGAGAGCCGCCCCGCGGCGCCGGACCAGCGGGCCGCGTCCTGCGGTCGGTCCAGCTCGCCGGCGAGGTCCGCGGCGGCGTTGAGCCCGGCGAGCAGGGGGGCTGCCGTGCCGATGTTCGTGGTGGTCGTCGTCACCTCCCAGTAGTCCGGGGAAGCCGGGGGCAGCCCGTCCGCCCCGAGGGAGGCCGTCGCGCGGTCGGCCGCCTTGCGGATCATCGGGTAGAGGGCGGTCAGCCGGGCGAGGCGGGTGGCGGGCGGCGCCGTCCGGTACCACTGCCAGGTGGCCCAGGGGACCCAGCCGTTGGCGTCGAGCTGCCACCGCCGGCTGTCGGGCGGCCCGGACCCGTCGAGTTCCGTCCGCGCCTCCCAGGTGCCGTCCTCGCGCTGCGTCGCGGCGCTGTAGCGCAGGATCCGGTAGGCCTCGGCGTCGTGGCCGGTGTGCGCGAACGCGGCGGAGGCGAAGCTGGAGTCGCGCGGCCAGGAGTACATCCAGCCGGGGGACCAGCCGGCCGCCATGGACCCGTTCGGTCGCAGCAGGGCGCGCATGGCCAGCAGGGCCCGCTCGGCCGCCGCGCGCCGGGTCGTCGAGCTGCCAGGCACCCGGCCGGCGGCCAGCCAGGCACGGCTCTCGGCGATCTGCAGCCGGGCCGTCGGATCTTCCGGGGCCACCACGACCGACGCCGTCCGCCCGGCGGGGAGGTAGCGCCACCGGCCGGACAGCAGCCGCAGTACGTGGCTCCGCTCGACGTACCGTGCGCCCCCGGCGAGGGCGGGTGGGACGCCCTCGGCGGCGGTGGTGTTGGAGAGGACCCCGACGGAGGGGGCGACGAGCATCGACAGCGGCGCGTAGCGGCCCTCGGCATCGCCGTGGCTCTGGTGTCCGAGGGGCCGGACGAAGAACGCCGGCCGCTCTTCCTCGGCCGGCCGGCCGGCCGAGCTCCCCGCGACGCACACCGGGAGGGCGACGCTCGCGAGGGCCGCCGTGACGGCCGCCCAGCGGACGAGCGGGGCAGCAGGCATCGCCACTCCTTCTGTCGGGCTTCCGTGCGCGCGGCCCCCGGAGCTCCCATCGTGGGCCTGCGGTGCGGCGCCCGCCACGACATGCCCGCCGGCCGGGTGACACGGAACGACGGACGGAGCAACGGACGGAGCAACGGAGCGCCGGCCGTGGATGGGGCGAACGCGCCCGTGGCACACGGCTGGAGGGCCGCGGGCCCGGTCCCGGCGGCGCTCCTCTCGGATGCCGGTGGGCGGCGGACCGTGCAGATTGGGTGGGACCGGAACCGGCCGGCGCATCAGCCGTCGCACGTCGCACGTCGGCCCGGCCGCGCTTCGCTACGAAGGGCTGGTGGATGAGCACAGCTTCGACCGAGGGGAATCGCCGGTTCGTCCGCAGGCTCCTGCCGGTCGCGGGCGGCTCCCTCGTGGCGGCGGCCGGCGCCCTGATCGCCGTCGGCTGCTTCCTCGGCCTCTACGTACGGCCCACCTCGGACGACTGGTGCGCCGCCTGGAAGTCCCGCGACATGGGCGTCCTCGGCATCACGCACGACTTCTACGCCACCCAGAACGGCCGGATCACCAACGCCTTCCTGAGCGGCATCATCTACGGCGACGGACTCGCCGGGGTGAAGATCCTGCCGACCGTCATCGCCGTCGTCCTCACCGTCGGCCTCGTGCTGCTCGGGATCCAGTTCCTGCGGTGCCTCGGCGTGAAACCTCCGGTGCTGCTCCTGCTCGCCGCCGCCCTGGCCGTCCAGGCCCTGATCTACTTCGGCGGCACCCGCAGCTATCAGGTCCTGTTGTGGGCGCCGGCCACGATCTCCCACACCATTCCGAGCGTCATCGGGATATGGGCGCTCCTGCTGGGCATCTGGACCGTCCGGCAGCCCCGGGCCGCCGTCCGCGCGGGCGGCTTCGCCGCGGCGTTCCTGATCGGGTTCGCGATCGGCACCCTGAGCGAGTCGTTCTCCCTCGTCAGCGGCCTTCTCGCGGCCTGCCTGGGACTGCTGGCCGTGCCCCGCCTGGGGTTGGCGCGGACCTGGCATCCGTTCACCTGGTGCCTGCTCTGGTGCTCCGGGGTCGTCTGCGGACTGGTCGTGCTCACCACGTCCCCCGGCGCCCGGTGGCGCCGCGCCCAGCAGCCGGCCAAGGAGTCCATGCTCTCCGCGGGCGAACTCCGAGGCACCTACGAGGACTGGCTGCGGATGTGGGACACCGTCACCGGCCAATGGGCCTACCTCGGAGCCGCCGCCGTCGGCCTCCTGCTGGGCCTGGGAGCCGGGCTCGCGGCGCGCGTGCCCGCCCCCGGGAAGCGGGAGTCGGACCGGGCCGTCCCGCGCCCGATGCTGGTCGCCCTCCTCCTGCTGCCGGTGCTCGTGGTGGTGCTGGGGTCGTTCGCGGTGGTCGTGGGGCTGCGCAGCGGCTACGGACCGACCGGATGGACGTACGCCCGGACCTGGACGAACTACCTCGTACCGATGGAACTGGCGCTGTGCGCCTACGGGGTCCTGCTGGGCGTGTGGGCCCGCCGGTTCCTGGCGCGCCGGGGCGTCGCCGTGGTCCTGCCCGCGGGCATCGTGGTCGCGGCCGGACTGACGCTGGCCTCGCTGGCCGTGCTCGTCCCGAGCGTCAAGCAGCTCACCACCGCCACGGTCACCCGCGCGGTGGCCTGGGACGCGCAGAACTCCCGCATCCGGACCGAGGCGGCGAGGGGTGCCACCGATCTCGGGTACCAGCCGATGTACATCGGGAGCCTGGCCGAGCCCTTCTTCACGTCCGACTACCGCCGGGACTGGGTCGCGGCCTGTGTCTCCAGCTGGTACGGCATCGAGCGGATCCACCGCCTCTGAGCACGGCCGTGCGGGTTCAGCCGTGCGGCCGGTGCGGCCGTGCCGGGCGGCGGCAGCCAACATGGCCGGGGTGCCCGCGCGGACGGTGCCCCTGCGTGATGCCGCCGGACTCACCCTGGCCGACGGCCTGCCCACCCTGCGGCCGCTCCCGGGCTTCGACACGGCCGCGATGGACGGCAGTGCCATCCGGCCACGTCCAGCCCGACGTGGCCGCGAGCGCCTGCCGAAGACGAGGGTCGAGGCGAATCCGGCCTCGGACACCGCGAGCACCGAACCGAGTTCCGCGGCGACGACGTCGTCCTCGGACCGACGCGCGACCGGTACGCCGTCCGGTACGCGCGCTCAGTACACGTCGCGACCGTACCGCTTGGCGGCGGACAGCTGCTTCAGGTACGCGGCGGCCTCGTCCGCGTCGAGTCCGCCGTGCGTCATGGCGACATCGCGCAGCGCCCGGTCCACATCCTTGGCCATCCTGCTCGCGTCGCCGCACACGTAGAAGTGGGCGCCGTCCTGCAGCCACGACCACAGCTGGGCACCGTGCTCGCGCATCCGGTCCTGGACGTAGACCTTGGTCCGCTGGTCGCGGGAGAACGCCAGGTCGAGCCGGCTGAGCGTGCCGTGCCGGTGGAGTTCCTCCAGCTCCTCGCGGTAGTAGAAGTCGGTGGCGCGGCGCTGCTCCCCGAAGAACAGCCAGTTCCGGCCTTGATGCCCGAGCGCCCGGCGGTGTTCGAGGAAGGCCATGAACGGTGCCACGCCCGTCCCCGGCCCGACCATGATCGCCGGGGTGTCCGCGTCCGCGGGCGGGCGGAAGTGCGCCGAGCTCTGCACGAACAGCGGTACGGGCGTGCCCGGTTCGGCGTCCGCGAGGAAGGTGGAGGCGACGCCCTTTCGGTGGTGGCCGCCCGGCCCCTCGTAGCGCAGGACCGAGACGGTCAGGCTGACCTCGCGCGGGTCGACGAGCGGGCTGGAGGAGATCGAGTAGAGGCGTGGTCCGAGGCGCCGCAGCCGCTCGGCCCACTCCTGGGCGCCGATCCGGACCGGGAACTCGGCCAGGACGTCGACGGGTTGACGCCCCCAGGTCCACCGGGCGAGGCCGTCCTTGTTGTCGGGGCGGGTCAGCCGCTTGAGCGTACGGTCGCCGGTGTGCTCGGTGATGAAGCGCAGCAGGTCGGGCGTGAGTCGGGTGATGTCCAGGTGCCGGTGGAGCGCCTCGGCGAACGGCATGGGGTCGCGGCCGGGTACGGCCACCTCCGTGTCCGGGGAGAGGCCGGTGACGGCCAGCCATTGCGTCACCAGGTCCGGGCAGTTGACCGGCTGCACCCCGAGCGCGTCGCCGGCCTCGTACGCCGGGCCGTCCTCACCCAGGTCGAACGTGAACCGGCGGACCTCCTTGGTGGCCCCGGGCAGGCTGAGCAGCCGGTTGCCGGAGAGCCGGGCGGTGTAGGGGGAGTTGCGGTCCGCCGCGGGCCGGGTCCGCTCGGCGCGCTCCGGAGCCGGGGCGGCCGCGAGGGCCTCGCGCACCTGCTCCAGCCACCGCCGCGCGGGCTCCTCGTAGTCGGGCTCGCAGTCCGTACGGGGCAGCAGGCGCCGGCCGCCGAGCTCTTCGAGGCGCTGGTCGAGCCGCCGACCGTGGCCGCAGAAGGCGTCGTAGGCGGAGTCGCCGAGGGCGAGCACCGCGTACCGGACGTCCTGGAGGCGGGGCGCGTCGGCGGCGGTGAGGGAATCCCAGAACACGGTTCCGTTGTCCGGTGCGTCGCCGTCGCCGAAGGTGCTGGTGACGACCAGCAGATCGGTGCCGGGTGTCAGAGCGGCTGTGGTGCGGTCCGCCATGCTGTGCACGCTCGCCGGGGCGCGGCTCCCGGCCAGAGCCGCTCCTACGGTGGCCGCGAGCTCCTCGGCGTTGCCCGTCTGCGAGGCCCACAGGATCACGGTCTGCCGGGTCGGCCGGTCCGGGGCGGCGGGAGCGGCGGCTGGCGCGGCGGCCGGCGCGGCCGGGGGAGCGGCAGCCAGAGCGGCGGCCGTACGCCAATACGTACCGGCGAGGACACCGTCGACCCAGAGCGCGTGCCCGGCCTCGAAGGGGGCGCCGGCGGGAAGCGAGGGGATGCCCGTGCCGGGTGGGGAGGTGGCGAGCCCGGCGAGGAATCCGGCGAGGTACTGGCGCTCCCGGTCGGAGAGGGCCGGCGGTGTGTGGTCGTCCACCCCGAACAGGGAGGCGAGGGCGGCGGTCGCGGGGGCCGCTGCGGGACGGGCCGGCGTGGCGGCGGCGGTGGCGGTGGCGGTACCGGCGCCGGGCGGGGTCGGTCCGGTGGTGAGGTCGCCGGGGCCGCCGGGGC